>WFVC01000183.1 GCA_015491815.1 Gammaproteobacteria bacterium
ATTATCACCATCCTGTTAACACCGAGAAAGACGCCGAGGACGCAACCTTATGACTATCTGATTTAACCCGCATACCTGTTTAAATATCCTCAGCTTAAGGAACCTCTGATCAATTCCGTTCGCCCTGAGCCCTTCGACTTCGCTCAGGAGAGCCTTGTCGAAGGGTGAACCATATAACATTTTTAATTGAATTCCTTTGCAATCTTTGCGATCGTTGCGCCTCTGCGTGAATGCAGTCCGGTTTTATCACCACAGGCGCACCGAACTCTACCATGAATCCTGATCTCGACAAGCTGCAACCCTACCCGTTTGAAAAACTGGCAAACCTCAAGGCCGGCATCACCCCGCCGGCGCATCTGCCGCATATCGCCCTGTCTATTGGCGAACCCCGCCATCCCGCGCCCGGTTTTGTCGCCGATATCCTCAGCCATGCCTTTGAAAAGTTGTCGAATTATCCGCTGACCCGGGGCCGGCCTGAACTGCGTCAGGCGATTGCCAACTGGTTGCAACAGCGCTTTCAACTGCGCGCCAACAGCCTTGATCCGGAGAGCCAGATCCTGCCGGTTAACGGCACCCGCGAAGCCCTGTTCGCCTTCGCGCAAACGGTCGTGGACAAAAGCAAAGCAGATCCGCTGGTGCTCATGCCCAACCCCTTCTACCAGATTTACGAAGGCGCGGCATTACTGGCCGGGGCGGAACCCTTTTTTATCGAAACCAGCGAGCATCACGGTTTCATTCCCGACTATGACGCCATTGATGAAAATATCTGGTCGCGCTGTCAGTTGCTGTATCTGTGTTCTCCCGGCAACCCCACCGGCGCGGTCACCGACATCCCCACGCTGAAAAAACTGATCCATCTGGCCGAGCAGCACGACTTCATTATCGCCGCCGATGAGTGTTATTCCGAACTCTATTTTGACGAACAGACCCCGCCCCCCGGTCTTTTGCAGGCCGCGCAGGAAGCCGGCAACAGCGCATTCAAACGCTGCGTTGTTTTTCACAGTTTATCCAAACGCTCCAACCTGCCCGGCCTGCGTTCGGGCTTTGTCGCCGGCGACGCCGAAGTGCTGGCCGGATTTTTCAAATACCGCACCTATCACGGCTGCGCCATGCCCCTGACTCACCAGATTGCCAGCACCGCAGTCTGGGCGGATGAAAACCACGTGCGCGAAAACCGCCGCCTCTACCGGGAAAAATTTGCGGCGGTGCTGGAGATTCTCAGGCCGGTGATGGAACTGGAACGCCCCGATGCGTCCTTTTACCTGTGGGCAAAAACCCCCATTGATGACGCAGAATTCGCCCGCGGCCTGTTTGCCCAACAGAACGTCACCGTACTGCCCGGCTCCTATCTTTCCCGCACCACAGACAATGGCAATCCGGGCGCCGGACGTATTCGCATGGCGCTGGTGGCGAAAAACGGCGAATGCATCGAAGCGGCGAAACGCATTCGAGACTATGTCGAATCGCTTTAAGCCGTTTACAAAACTGCATAATTTTTCCCATCAAGATATAATGCCAGCACTTTAATTAAAACAAAGCATCACTTTAGAAAAAGCCTGATCAGGCCTGATTACCGGAGCAAGCCATGAGCGACACAAAAGACATCATCGAAAGCGCATTTGAAAATCGCGCAGACATTACCCCGCGCAGCGTCGATACCATCGTCAAGGAAGCCGTCAATGACACGATCAACCAGATCGACAAGGGTGAACTCCGGGTGGCGGAAAAACAGGACGGCGGCTGGGTGGTCAACGAATGGCTGAAAAAAGCCGTACTCCTGTCCTTTCGCATCAACGACAACGAATTTATGAAAGGCGGCTTCACCAATTATTATGACAAGGTGCCGGCCAAATACGCCGACTACAATTCGCGTGAATTCCGCAGCGAAGGCGTGCGCGTCGTGCCGCCGGCCACCGTGCGTCAGGGCGCCTACATCGCCCCCGGCGTGGTGCTGATGCCGTCCTATGTCAATATTGGCGCCTATGTCGATTCCGGCACCATGGTCGATACCTGGGCGACGGTCGGCTCCTGCGCCCAGATCGGCAAGAACGTGCACCTGTCCGGCGGCGTCGGAATCGGCGGCGTACTCGAACCCCTGCAGGCCGCGCCCACCATTATCGAAGACAACTGCTTCATCGGCGCACGCTCCGAAGTCGTCGAAGGCGTGATCGTCGAAGAAGGTTCGGTGATCTCCATGGGCGTCTACATCGGCCAGAGCACCCGCATCTACAACCGCATGACCGACGAAATCACCTATGGCCGCATCCCCGCCGGGTCGGTCGTAGTCTCCGGCAACCTACCTTCCAAAGACGACAAGTACAGCCTCTACTGCGCGGTGATCGTCAAACAGGTGGACGCCAAAACGCTGGGTAAGGTCGGCATCAACGAACTGTTGCGGGATATCTAATTTTCCGATAACAATCGTTTGAGACTAAACGCAAAGACGCGAAGACGCAGAGGACGCAAAGTTTTTATGATTCGCCATCCGAATTTCTTCTCAAATGGCAAATTATGGTAAGCAGTATCGGAGTAGAAATGCAATCAATTCATTTTTTCCTTTGCGTCTTCGCGTCTTTGCGTTGAATTCCACAGCTGGTAACAGGAAAACAACATGACCACGCTCTACGGCATCAAAAACTGCGATACCATTCGCAAGGCGCGCAAGTGGCTTGAAGCAAACGGCATTGACTATCGGTTCCACGATGTGCGCAGTGATGGTCTGGATGAATCCCGATTAAGTCAATGGATCGAGGCGCTGGGCTGGGAAACCCTGCTCAACAAACGCGGCATGAGCTGGCGTAATCTGGCGGATGAGGATAAAGTTGATCTCGATGCCGATAAAGCCCGGGATCTGCTGCTTGCGCACCCGGCCATGATCAAACGCCCCGTGCTTGAACACAAAGGCGACCTGTTTTGCGGCTTTACTGAAGCCCGTTACCAGCAGATATTTAAATAAGCATGTCTGACTCCAACACCTTAAAACTGGCAAAGGCGCTGATACAACGGCCTTCCGTGACCCCTGACGATCAGGGCTGTCAGCCACTGCTGGCCGAACGTCTGCAGGCCATAGGCTTTGAAATCGAACATCTGCGTTTCGGTGAAGTGGACAACCTCTGGGCGCGGCGCGGTAAAGCTGCACCGCTGTTCTGTTTTGCCGGGCATACCGATGTGGTGCCGACCGGCCCGGAAAAAGACTGGCGCTTCCCGCCTTTTTCCGCCCATGAAGAAGACGGCCTGTTATACGGTCGCGGCAGCGCTGACATGAAAGGCTCGGTGGCCGCCTTTGTCACCGCCTGCGAACGTTTTGTTGCCGAGCATCCCGATCATCGGGGCTCGATTGCTTTTCTGATCACCAGTGACGAAGAAGGCCCGGCGAAAAACGGCACCGTTAAAGTGATCGAAACCCTGGAACAACGGGGTGAGAAAATTGACTGGTGTCTGGTGGGTGAACCGTCCAGTACGCATAAACTTGCCGATGTGATCAAAAACGGCCGCCGGGGATCGCTGGGCGCAAACCTGACCGTGCACGGCATTCAGGGGCATGTCGCCTACCCGCATCTGGCGCGTAATCCTGTCCACGCCTTTGCACCGGCTCTGCTGCAATTAACCACCGAAGTCTGGGATCAGGGTAACGATCATTTCCCCGCCACCAGTTTTCAGATCAGCAATATCAATGCGGGCGCCGGCGCAAGCAATGTGATTCCCGGCAAGCTCGAAGTGCAGTTTAATCTGCGTTTTTCAACTGAACTGAATGAAAGCGTCATTCGTCAGCGAGTCGAAGCCATTCTCAATCAACATGCGCTGGATTATGAAATCGACTGGCAACTCTCCGGCCAGCCGTTTCTCACCGCCGAAGGCGAACTGGTCGATGCGATTCGCAAGGCGGTTAAACAGATCTGCGCTTATGAAACTGAGCTGTCCACCGCAGGCGGCACCTCGGATGGCCGCTTTATCGCCCCCACCGGCGCACAGGTGGTTGAACTCGGGCCGCTCAACGCCACCATCCATCAGCTCAATGAGCATGTCAGCATTGCCGATCTGGACAATCTCTCCCGCATTTACCAGCGCACGCTGGAATACCTGCTTTAATCAAACATTCTGCGCAACAGAAGCCCGCGCGATTGACCTCTATCAATGCACATAGATACAGCTACGTTACACTTCCCGCCAGTCAAAAAATAACCTAAGGAAGCTCTGATTAATTCCGTTCACCCTTCGACAAGCTCAGGGCGAACGGAATTAATCAGAGCTTCCCTAAAGATTATGTATAATTCGCAGCCAGGGTTAAACCTGCACTTCCATGTGATAACAACCTTTGAGGTAGAGCATGAACTCAATCGAACCCGAGACCTGCAAGCAACCCAGTCCCTTTCATCCTGATAATGAATCCGCCTACCAACAATGGCGGGACAGGAAACTGGAAAATTATCCGGAAGATCTCGGCGGGCTGGTGGTGGAAATCGATGATCCGCGCAACCTGACCCAGGCCGAATTTGACGCTCTGCTGCAACGCGCACGCAAAACCAACATGGCCATTTACGCCGGCAAAACCGGCAGCGATCCTGATCCGCAGATCCCACTGGCGATGGCCCAGCAATTCGGCCTGCAGGCGCTGAATAAAAACTGGCTGGCCGATGACAGCGGTCTGACCTCACTGACAGTGCGCGACGAGGGCGTGCGCAAGCACTACATCCCTTACACCAATCGCGCCATTAACTGGCATACCGACGGTTACTATAATATCGCCAGTCAACAGATTCAGGCCTTGAATCTGCATGTGGTTCAACGGGCGGCAAGCGGCGGCGAGAACGCCCTGCTGGATCATGAAATCGCCTATATTCTCCTGCGTGAAAAAAATCCCGATTACATCCGCGCGCTGATGGCCGCCGATGCGCTCACCATTCCGGCGCGCATCGAAGACGGCAAGGTCGCACGACAGGAAGAACCCGGCCCGGTATTCAGCATCACGGCTAACGGCAGTCTGCACATGCGTTACACCATTCGGGTGAATAATGTGATCTGGGCCGATGATCCTCTGACGACTGACGCCCTGGCCTGTCTCAAAGATATTCTCGAAGGGGATTCAAATTATATTTATCGGGGATTACTGCAACCGGGCATGGGCTTAATCAGCAATAATGTGCTGCATGATCGGGCCGCCTTCAGCGATGATGCGCAACACAAACGTCATTATTATCGCGCCCGCTATTTCGAGCGTCTGGCCGGCACAGATCTGTTTGCGGACGATTGATTTCAGGCCGCGCCAGCGCTCATTTCATTTTCGGTTTTTTGGCCACCTTGTCACGCAAATAAACCGGTTGCGCCTGCTCGGCGCTGAGCAGGTTTTTATTTACCCAGTCAAAACGCGCCAGCGCCAGCAACGAGGCGGCGCGGGGATAATCCTCTTCATCGGATTCAATACAGCGCACGCCTGCAAGACTGGAAAGTTCATCCCGGTAAGTCTGACAGCCACTGCCAATCGCCAGCCAGTCGCCGGCCTGTTGTTTAATGGCGGCCACCGGACTAACGGCTTCATCACCCAGCAGGCGCATGCGTCCCTCACTAAACTGATAATAACCCCAGTAGACTTCACCCATGCGCGCATCGATAACCGCGAGCGCCTGTTCACAGCCTTCGCGTTGAAAAGCAGCCTGCGCCAACGCCGCCAGACTGGAAATGGAAATCACCGGCAGCTCGGCGGCAAAGGCCAGTCCCTGCGCCACGCTCACACCGATACGCACGCCGGTAAACGAACCCGGCCCGCGATCCATAACGATGGCATCCAGTTGCGCCAGTTTCAGATCAGCCTGCGCCAATAATTCCTCCACCATCGGCAGGATCCGCTGACTATGACCGCGCGGGGTGACTTCATAGCGCTCGTGGATTTCATCGTTATATAACAGCGCGGCTGAACAGCCTTCGGTAACGGTATCAATGGCGAGTAATTTCATTTTCTGTTTTTTTGAATATTTTTTTAACGCAAAGGCGCGAAGAACGCGAAGAGATAAAAAAATTCAACAAGTGAGAAAGTAAAGGATGCGCTGATTTATTCCGTTCACCCTGAGCTTGTCGAAGGGTGAATGGAATAAATCAGCGCTCCTAAATAAACACTTTGCGCCTCTGCGTCTTTGTGTTTGGTTTAATAATAACAATTCACACCCCACCTGCCGCAGCCGTTCTTTTATCCACATAATCAAAAAAGCGAGCGATGTCGTTCGGCTCACGGCTGCGCGCCATTTTCGGCAGGCTATCGAGAAAAACCTTGCCATAGGGTTTATCCAGCAGGCGCGGATCACAAATCATCAGCACGCCGTGATCATTCACGTCACGAATCAAACGTCCCACGCCCTGCTTCAGGGCAATCGCGGCATTGGGCAACTGAAAATCCATAAACGGATTTTTACCCTGTTTGCGCATGGCTTCGATACGCCCCTGTAACACCGGATCGCCCGGTGAAGCGAATGGCAACTTGTCGATGATCACGCAGGACAACGCGTCGCCGCGCACGTCCACGCCTTCCCAGAAACTACTGGTGCCCAACAACACGGCATTACCCAGTTTGCGGAATTTTTCCAGCAGAATATCGCGGGGTTCATCACCCTGCACCAGCAGGGGGAAGGCTATTTTATCCTCCAGTAACTCCGCCGCTTCACGTAAGGCCCGGTGACTGGTAAAAAGCAGGAAGGTGCGCCCGCCACAGTTTTCAATCACCGGTCGCGCGCAATCGATCACCGCCCGGGTGTAATCGCGATCATTGGGCAGAGGTAAATCACGCGGCACATAAAATAATGACTGATGATAATAATCAAAGGGACTGTCCCACTGCGCCGTCTCCGCCTCCGTCAAACCCAGCTGTTGTTGAAACAGATCAAAATGCGTACCGACCGCTAATGTGGCGGAGGTGAAAATCCAGGCGGCATTAATCTCGGCCAGTCGCGCCTGAAAACTGTCGGCAATACTCAAGGGCGTGAGATAAATAGAAAAAGATCGTTTGTGAATTTCATACCAGTGGATCTGATCATCCGCCGAATCACCGGTTAAAAGTTTAAACGCCTGCTCCAGTTCGCTGCTGCGACGCAGACAATTGTCCAGTCCCTTGCTGCGTTCCGCCAGTGGTTTGAGCGTTGACTGTAATTTTTCCAGCGCCGCCTTTACTTTATCAATACTGCTGAGTAACTCCTTATTCGCAGCTTCATCACGCCAGACACCGCGCCCGCTTTTGAGTTCAAACGCCAGACGCATATCCTGCACCGCCGTTTGCAGCGCATCGGTCAGCGTGGAAAAATCACGGCCTTCGTTAATGTCAGTGATGTATTCCGCTTCGGCGTCACGCGCCAGCTCCATCAACTGCTGACTGCTCATGGACATGCCGAAAAATCCGGAAGCCACGTCGGGTAACTGATGCGCTTCATCGATAATAAAAGCATTGGCCGCCGGCAGCAGTTCACCGAAGCCGCCTTCGCGCAGGGCCATGTCCGCAAGTAATAAATGATGGTTGACCACCACCACATCGGCGGCCTGCGCCTGCCGCCGGGCTTCCATCAGATAGCATTTTTCATAATAGCCGCATTCGCTGCCCAGACAGTTATCCGAACCGGAGGTGACCCGCGGCCAGATCGGATCGGTTTCTGACAGGGCCGACAGTTCGGCGATATCGCCGCTGCTGGTCTGCAGGGACCAGCTTCTCACCATCTGTAAATTTTTCGCCATCTCACGGCTGCTGTAGCGGCCTTCTTCCGCCACATCCAGCCGGTGCAGACAAAGATAGTTGTTGCGGCCTTTGAGCAGAGCCACGCTGACCGGTACTTCCAGCGCCTTGCGCACCACCGGCAGATCCCGATGATAGAGTTGATCCTGAAGATTTTTGGTGCCGGTGGAGATGATCACTTTCTGCCCGGAAAGCAGCGCCGGCACCAGATAGGCAAAGGTCTTGCCGGTGCCGGTGCCGGCTTCAGCGATAAGAATGGAATTATTATCCAGTGTTTGCGCAACCGCATCCGCCATAGCCTGCTGTTCGGGACGGGGCGCAAAACCGGCGACGTGTTTCGCCAACAGGCCATCCCGGCCTAATATTTCACTCGGCGTATTCATGCAATTTGTCGTTTCGGAAAATAGAAATTAATCCCGTTCGCCCTGTTCCCGATCCCAGACACGTTCGGCAATTTTTTTAAAACGCGCGACCGACATGGCGCCCCGCTTACTGCGCCGGGTTTCCTCAAAAGCCTCTTCCACCACATCACGCGCGGCCCGGTAGATTTCGGTGGTCTGGAATTCAGCATCCATGAGCACCAGCACCACCGCATCCCAGTCCTGTTCAAGTTTGAGCTGACCAATGCGCTGACCGGATTTTGATTCATTGAAAATCGTCCGGCCCTTGATCTGAATTTTCCACCCGTCTCTATCGTAAGCATCAAACCCGCTGCCGTTATCTTCAACTTCAAGCGCCAGCAAGCGACAGGCGTCATGGCGGGCGATTTCGGCGCTGATCCCCAATGACTTACCTGTCGTCCGTCGATATTCGGCGGCAATGCGCCGAGCCTCACTCATTAATTTATCAACTGCGTACAGAGTCAAAGCGACAGCCTTTTCATCAAAAATAAATAAACATCCCCGCCGCAAGCGGACGGGATATCCGTAGTAGGTACGACTGAAGTCGCACCTACAGCATGGCTTCGCTGCAAGCAGCGGGATTAAAAGAATTATAGGGTAATTCTAATCCAGACTCTAATCAGCGGCGAGGGCGTCGGCGCGCGCCTGCGCTGCATTTGCCGCCTCAATGTCGCCCTGCTGATAACGGGCATGGGCGATAATACGCCAGTTATTCGCCTGCAGGCTCGCATCATCGTGTTCAAAACTATTGGAGCGCGCCGCCAGTCCCGCCGCCTGTTCCATGCGCCCCTGCTCCAGCCGCAATCGGGCCATATAATGCCAGAGCGTGGCGTTACGCGGTTCGATGCGTAAGGCCCGTTCCAGTTGAGCTTCTGCGACGTCAAACTGACCGGCTTTGGCCGCGCGCCGGGCTTTTTCCAGCAATTTCAATACCGCCGGGCGACTGCTCGTAGACGGCCGGATCTGAATCAGGCCGGTTTCTTCTTTTGTTTTTGACACCGGTTGTTCCGGGGTAAAACTACAGGCGAAGAGCAACAGCGCGGGAAGCAAAAAAAGAAAACGGGTTTGTCTGAGCATGCCTGTAAACCTCAGCTTATGTTTCATCACCGCAATGCTTGACTGCGCGAATAAACTACCACGCTGCAAGCGGACGGGGTATTTGTTGTATGGGTTCGCCTTCCCCTCTGCGGGGACTACGAGGCGAACATGTGCGGCTGAAGCCGCACCTACACATCTTCGCCGCAAGCAGCGGGGAATGAAACCCACAGAGATTAAAAATCATCATCCATCATACCACTATCCAGACACTCGGCCCGCTCGCTCGGCGCCTGCCCCGGCGGGAACGGCAGATACAGAACCGACTCACAGTCTTCCGCACTCAGGCGGCCGTTGAGGAAATTAATCCATTCATACTCCAGTGAAGGCAGCTCAAACAGCGGCAGGGGCCGGGTGTCGATTCGGCGCATAAATTCGGCCCAGAGTTTCAGCGCGCCGCCGGCGCCGCTGAGTCCCAGCGGCTGGTTGTCATCACGCCCCAGCCAGACCACTGCAAGGTGGGAGCCGGAATAGCCGGCAAACCAGCTGTCACGCAGATCATTGGTCGTGCCGGTTTTACCGGCGATTTCCAGATCCGCCGGCAGTAATTTCTGCAGTGAACGCGCCGTTCCCACATGGGTGACGGCATTTAAGGCCCGGTTCATCATCTCGATTTTTTCTGCGCTGAAGGCCTGTTTCACCGTCACCGGAAAGCGTTTCAGGGCGCGGCCATCGGCGGCCAGCACCTCGCGAACGGTGCGCAGCGGACTATTGAAGCCGTTGGCGGCGAGGGTCTGGTACATGCCGCTCACGTCATACGGACTCAAATTCACCGCCCCCAGCAACATGGAGGGATAGGCCGGAATCGCCTGTTTCACGCCCAGCCGGTGCAGGGTATCCGCAATCGCCTCAAAACCCAGCGACATGCCGAGACGCACAGTGGCCTGATTATAGGAACGGATCAGCGCCGTCACCAGGGGCACGCTTCCATGCGATTGACCGTCATAATTTCGCGGTGACCAGCGTGAATCATCCGGCCCTTTGAGGGTCAGCGGCGTATCCTCAATCATGCTGGCGAGGTTGTAGCCCTTTTCCAGCGCGCTCAGATACACGGCGGGCTTGATTAAGGAGCCCACCGGGCGTGAAGCATCCAGCGCCCGGTTAAACCCGGCGTAATTCGGATTGCGATCCCCCAGCAGCGCCAGCACTTCCCCGTTGCTGGTATCGCTTAATACAACCGCCGTTTGCAGTTTTCCCGCCAGTCCGCGTTGCGCATCCAGCCTGTTTATCCACTTGTCCGCCGCCTGCTCGACCTGCTGCTGGATGGCGGGATCCAGGGTGGAAAAAATCCGCAGTCCCTCCGCCGTTAAATCCTCCTGCCGGTAATCCCGCCGCAATTGCCGGCGCATCAGATCCATAAAGGCCGGGTAAAGGCCGGCAATATTGTGCGGTCGACGCACGACGCCCAGCGGCTGTCTGGCCGCTGAATTTGCTTCCTGCGCCGAGATGATCCGCTGTTTCGCCATAATCGAAAGCACCAGGTTGCGGCGCTTGAGCAGGCGTTGCGGATGCCGCCGGGCATCGTAATAAGATGGGCCGCGCACCAGCGCAATCAGGGTGGCAATCTCTTTTAGCCTTAACTCGGCCAATGGCCGATCAAAGTAATAATGACTGGCCAGCCCGAAGCCGTGAATCGCGCGTTTGCCGTCCTGCCCCAGATAGATTTCGTTCAGATAGGCTTCGAGAATGTCATCCTTGTCGTAATGCCATTCCAGCAACAGAGCCATGTTGGCCTCATTGAATTTACGCCACAGCGAACGCTGGTTGCTGAGGAAAAAATTCTTCACCAGTTGTTGCGTCAGGGTGCTGCCGCCCTGCACCAGCTTGCCCGCGCGCAAATCAGCCCACAGGGCGCGGGCCAGCGCCCGGGGATCCAGTCCGTGATGTTGATAAAAGGCGCGATCCTCCAGCGCAATCAGTCCACGGGTAAGCGTCTTGGGAACCTCCTGCAAACGCACCAGTTGCCGATCTTCATGATGGGCCGGATAGATGCGTCCGATCACCGCCGGTTCCAGCCGCATGATATCGACCGGCTCTCCCGTATTGCGATCATCAATGGCGAGCACCTGTCCCTGTTCGATGCGAATACGCAATTGCCGGGAAACCTCGAAGCTGTCTCCGTACTGAAATGCTCGGCTGACAAGTTCGAAGGTATTGCCATGCAGGGAGAAGGTTCCCACCGATTTTGCCTCCAGCACCGGCCGGTATCCCGAGAGTTTAATTTCCCGCAACAACTGCTGAACGCTCAGTTTTTTGCCGACATAAAGTTCCAGTGGGCGAGCATAAACCGTAGCCGGCAAGGCCCAGCGTTTGCCTTCAAACTGATTGCGAATCATGACATCCAGATAAAGATAATAGGCGGCCAGAACCAGCGCGCCGAACAAAAACAGAAGGCGCCCATAGCCTTTCAAAAAAGAAGCCGGGCGTTTGCCGGATGCGGTTTTTTTAGCGGGACGGCGGGCGGACGTTTTTTTCCGGGCTGATTTTTTAGCGGTCGTTTTTTTGGCTGCCGTCTTCTTCGCTGTCGCGCTGCGCTTTTTGCGCGGTGAAGGTGAGGACTTGCGTGAGGAGCGTTTGGGCATGCGTGATTGTAAGTGTATTTACCACAGAGGACACAAAGATTGTTTATCGTGTCGCGCTGTAAAACGAGGCGATGCGATCATTTTGCTGACCGAACGGAACATTAGCAAGCTTTTCTCTGTACCCTGTGCTCTCTTTAGTTCAGCATTTTTTAAACAGAAGACAGGATAAGCTCAAGTGTACGGAATTTTATCCGCCTTTGTGGGAAACAGATCAAACGGGGGGAAATAATTTTCAGGCAATCAAATCAATGGGGTTGCGCGCCTCATCGCGCTGCGCGCTTTTTTCCACCTGCACCGCCTGCGCCTGCTGTTCCTGAACCGCGCGGCGGGCTTCACGGTTTTCCTGTTCGGAATAGGTCTGCCGAACCCGCTCACGCATGGCGCGCACTTGTGAGCGCGGATCAGACTGGGCCTCATCCCGGGCTTCGAGGGCAAAAAAACGAGGCTCATTGCTTTGCGCAACCGGCTGAGTTGCGTGGCGATCCTGTTCCGGCTGCGCCACGTCACGGCGGCTAAACTCAGCCTCACGTTCATCCTGGCGACTGTCGCTCCGGCGTGAGGGCT
The DNA here is from genome assembly GCA_015491815.1 of Gammaproteobacteria bacterium. Classification (GTDB taxonomy): domain Bacteria; phylum Pseudomonadota; class Gammaproteobacteria; order UBA6429; family Thiohalophilaceae; genus JAADGZ01. The sequence goes on from WFVC01000183.1 coordinate 12,351, forward strand.
GAACGTGACGATCGGCGGAAGCCGTCACGGGCGTTGATGAGCTGGCTTTGATATCCATGCCCTGATTTTAGACCATTCATCCTGCCATCAGGCGGTAATTGGTCAAATTTTCCACATTTTATTCTTTATGAATGACTTCACAAAACTTCAACAAGATATTGTTTTAACTTGATTTTAGTGATTATACGGTATAAACATTAAGAATCTGCTTAAACCGGAAACTGTCGACATGCCCGATTCTTTATCCCTGCGCCCGCTTCTACTATTAAGCCTGTTGCTCAGTCTCGGGCTTTCCGGTTGTAACAGCCTGCGCGCGCCCGGCTCGGTCAATAATCCTGAGAAAATGATCGTGGTCGACACCGCCCGCCAGCAACTGGGTCGCGCCTATCGCTATGGCGGCAGCTCGCCTGAATCCGGGTTCGACTGCAGTGGTCTGGTGCACTACAGTTATCAGCAGGCCGGACTGACCGTTCCGCGCACCTCAAAAGAACAATACCGGCAGGCGCGTCCGGTGAGTCGTCGCCATCTGCAGGCCGGTGATCTGATTTTTTTCCGCAACCGTTATGGCAGCTTTGTCTCGCACGTGGGCATTTATCTGGGCAATGGCGAGTTTATTCATGCGCCTTCCAGCGGCAAAAAAGTCGCCATCAAGCGGCTTGATACGCCCTACTGGAAAAAACATTATTATGCCGCCGGGCGCTTTTATTAGGCCGGCCAAGGACCGCGTTCAGCGTTGATAGCTATTTGACTCGACAAACACGCGAAACAGATTTTCATCCAGTTTGCCCTGCTTGACTTCCGACTCGATCAACGCCAGCGCGCTTTCACTGTTCAGCCCCTGCCGGTAAGGCCGATCACCGGCGGTCAGGGCATCATAAATATCGACGATCGACATCAGCTTCGCCGGCAACGGGATCGCCTCACCTTTAAGGTTCCGGGGATAACCGCTGCCATCCAGACGCTCATGATGGGCATGGGCGATATCCGGGATCCCGCTCAGTCGCGAGGTCCAGGGAATCAGGGATAAAAAGATAAAGGTATGTGAAACATGGGTTTCAATTTCCTTGCGCTCAATCACGCTCAGGGTGCCGCGCGAATCGGTCAGCGCAGAAAACTCGAAGGCTTCCATTAACAACTGTGACTCATGCGCAATCGTCTCGAACTGAAAACCTTTATAGTCCGCCAGTCCCTCAATCAATTCCTCCAGCTGACAGCCCGGCTCATTCAATTCCAGCACCATATCCAAAAAACGATGCAGATGTGCTTTCTCCCTCAGCAACTGTTTCTCAAGCTGCTGTTTTTCCCCGGCAAACTGCGCCGGCGTCAGTTTTTCAATGATCTGTTTTTCCACCAGCGCGCGATAGGCGCGTTCCTGCAGGCAGGCTTCCGCATAATGCGCCCGCAGTTTCAGATTTTCCAGCTCATACGGATAGAGTTTCCTGGCCTTGGTCAGTACATTTTCACGCACCCCGACCTTGCCGAAATCATGCAACAGTGAAGCGTAACGCAATTCCTTAATCTGATCCCGGCTGAAATTTATCGCTCTCAGGGCTGGCGCATCACTTCGATCCACCGCGATCGCCAGTTTTTCCGCATAATCGGCCACCCGGAAAGAATGACCGGCCGTACCCGGATCCCGCGATTCAATCGCCTGCACCGAGGCTTTGACAAAACCTTCGAACAGGTTTTCAATTTCCTCATAGAGCTGTGAATTACGCAGGGAAATAGCCAGTTGTGAACAAACCGCTGTCAGGATCTGCAACTCTTCAGCAGAGAAGGCATTGCCCCCCTCCCGGTTATCCACCTGCACCAGCCCGAGAACCTTGTTGTTGTAGAGAATCGGCGCGCACATGACGCTGCGAATCGCCAGATTCATCACCGATGCCTGCTGGCCGTATTGCAGATCGCCCTGCGCGTCTTCAATCAACACCGCCTGCCGGTTTTCCAGCACATTTTTGATAATACTGCGTGAAATTCCGATATTTTTGTCTACCTTGCCCGCCTTGTCCCGATAGCGCACGCTCAGGGGCACGAGACGGGTTTTAGCCTGTTCGTATAGCATGACGAAAGCCCGCTCCGCCCCGGAAAACAGCTCAAAGATCTGTTCGGTAATGCAGGCCATCAATTCTTCAAGATTAGTCGTCGCGCCCAGCGCCATACTCACCTGCACCATGGCCTGCATGCGTTTGACCAGTTCCTGATTTTTCAGCAGCTCTGAATCCTGATGTTTTTTCAGATCCAGCATCAACTGCGAGGCATCAACAATCAGGCTTACATCCTGATGCACCTGATTGTCAGCCACGACTTCAAGCGTGGGGGCTTCATCATCAAATTCAAATTGCATATCCGCCGTCGCTGCACTTTGCAAACTCTGACTCTTGGGACTATTCGAGTCGATATCGCTAAACAGCAACTGTGTATCGCCAATACGGATGACCTCTCCATCATGCAAGGGATAAATCTGTCCGGGTATTAACGGCGTGTTTCCAAGACAACTGCCATTAGTCGAGGCCAAATCCTCAACATAATAGCCGGATTCTTTCAGAAAAATATGCAGGTGTTGACGACTGATATTTTCATCATCGATGAAAATCTGCGCACCGCTCTGGCTGGTTTCCCCCTGAGTACGCCCAACAATTACATCTGTTTTAAAGCTAAACAGGCTGCCCAGATAGGTTCCATTCTTAATTATCAAATTTGCCATCAGGCCATTGATCATCCATTTTGCCAAAAAGCAACATCAGGTTTTTCCTAATATTGAATTGCCTGCTGCCGATAGTCATACTCTGTAGAAGATGAAATCGGCCAAATACAAGAAATATTTAGGCTCATTACACAAATACCCCATGTATTCGCAGGGTATTATCGAAATATCTTATAATTTCAAAATATTACATGATCGTTATATAATCAGTCAGAGTGTGTAAATTGTGGACAATCGATAAACAGGGAATCATATCCAGTGTCAAACGAACTCTTTAAAGTTCCAAAAAACAGGCGTCAGGCCAAACTCTGGGTTCACCCTGGCGGACAGGTCATCGGCTCAATTTTCGTTCTCGCTCAGAGCACCTTGCATGCAGGCGAAGAAGAGCCGATCGAGGCGCTGAATGGCGATGCCCCCTTCATTGTTATCAGTCTGGAAAATCCGGAGGAACTGCGTTTCTATAACCGCAACTCGGTGCTCCGGCTTGAATACACAGAAACCACCCCCCCGGCCTCAGCAACGGCCATTATAAATTGCCAGATCCAGATGATGGATGGCGCAATTATCGAAGGCAAAATACAGGAAGCGCTGCCGCAGGATAAAAGCCGCCTGTTTGATTATCTCAATCGCAAAGATGAACGCTTTATTAAACTTTACACGGATGAAAATGAAATATGCCTGGTTAACAAATCCTACATCAACTATGTCACCAACGAGGTTGAATAATCCGCAAAGCAAAACAAACCAATTCATTTAAGTAGTCAAGTCCGGATAAAATAATTCATGGCGCTGCTCGATTCATTCAAGGCCAATAAGGCAATTTCAGTTGTACTCGCGCACAATCAGGTCAGTGCGAGTGAACTAAAGGATGCGGTCGTCAAAATTAAGCGCATTGGCGAATCCACCATTCCCAAATTAATTTCCGCCATTGCCGAATCCCCGAACAACAAGCCACTCGAAAACCTGTTACTCAATTTCATCGACAACCAGACATTGCCTTACTATATGGATGCGCTGGCAGACGAAGATAAAACCATCGTCACCCATGTCATGCAACTATTGAGCAAGTCGGAAAAATATGATCCCAATCGACTGATCCAGCTATTTGAAGATCCTGAGATACATAAAAACGTGCTGGTGCAAATTCTCAATAGCCACAAGCAATCACTCAATAGCAACAAACTGTTTGAAGCGCTTGACAAGGTCGATAAAAAAATCAGGGTGCTGATCTTCAAGGTATTGGAAGATATTGTTCAGGACAGCATGGTGCCCAAATTACTGGTTTATGCAGAGAGTAAAGATCCCAATACCCGTCTGCATGTTGCGCGCCTGCTGGCAAAATTCAGCACTGAACAGGTCAGGGACAAACTTTTTCAACTATTGAAAGACAATCATAACGAAATACGCCTGACCGCGCTGGATGGACTGGGAAAAATGAAAATCCCGGTATCCGCCCGCGAGATATGTCCCTCACTCAGAGATCCCAACCTGACTATTCAGGCAAAAGCCATCGACACACTGGTGAAAATTGAAGATCCCAATATTGTTAAATACCTGGTTGGCATTCTTCAGGATGAATCAGAATACATTCGTCGCGCCGCTGTTGAGGTGCTTAATGAAGTGGCTGACCCTCGCGCCATCAAGGATTTACTCAGCGCCATGCGTGATCAGGACTGGTGGGTCAAAGTCCGCGCCGCCGACGCCCTAGGTTCCATTGGTGGCCCCAAGGTAGTCGAGGCAGTACTGGGATTACTCAATGACGATGATGAATTTCTGCGTCGCACCGCAGTTGAAATACTCAATTCAATTAAAGACGAACGCGCCGTTGACTACCTGATTAACGCGCTTGATGACGAAGACTGGTGGGTGCGTGAACGCGCCGCCGATGCACTGGCAAAGCTGGGATCTGAACGCGCGATCCCGGCGCTGGTTGAAATGCTGGAGCAACAACCTGAGTCAGCAAAAATCGCCATCCGGGCGCTCACTGAAATTGGCAATCCCGAGGCGATTAACCCCCTGATTTCAAAATTACAGGAAAACGATGTCTCGCTTAAGAAACACATTATTGAAGCGCTCGGCGAACTTTCCGACCACCAGCATTCGGAAAATATTGAAAACGCCTTAAAACAGGTTCAGGAAACCAGTGATGAAGATATTCGACAGGTTGCCTCCACCACGTTGGATACAGTAATTGCAAAAAATCGTTTTCTCGCAGGCAAACGCAAGCATAGTGATACAGAATCCACATTGGGTGACAATGAAGAAAAAACGGATTCAACAAAGAAACAATCTTCAATTTCTGACGCTGCTTTAAAACACATCGATCCCGCCATGTTAAAACCCGGCATGGTGCTGAGCGATCGTTATGAAATTATCAAACACATCGGCAAGGGCGCCTTCGGTTTCGTTATTCTGGTCAAGGATAGAATGGTTAATGAGGAAATTATTCTTAAATTCCTCAATCCGCAAATGGCCACTGACGAAAGCGTTATTCAACGCTTTGTTTATGAGCTGCGTTATACCCGGAAAATAACCCATCCAAATGTCATTCGCATTTATGACTTCCTGACTTTTGGAAAATCCTATGCCATTAGCATGGAATATTTTGAAAGCCATTCCCTGAGTTACGAAGTTAAGAACAAACTCACAACTGACTTAAAACGCAATATCAAGATCATTATTGATATCTGCAACGGCCTGCTTATCGCACATAACGCCAATGTCGTGCATCGTGATATAAAACCCGCCAATATCCTCGTTGACAAAAACAATGTTGTTAAGATTGTTGACTTTGGTCTTGCCGCTGCGGCCTCTCAGGGCGACGCGCGAATCACAAAAAGCGGCATTCTGGTTGGCACACCGACCTACATGGCGCCGGAACAGGTGCGGGGAAGAAAAATTGATACCCGCACCGACATATACAGTCTTGGCATCGTTATGTATGAAATGTTTACCGGCCGCCCACCATTTAAAGAAAAAGATCACATGGCCACACTCTTCAAACATGTTGAAGGCAAGGCCGTGCCACCAAAAGAAAAGAATCCAAGAATAAATGACGAGCTGAATGATATTATTATGCACGCCATCCATGTCGATCCCACTCAGCGTTATCAACACATTAATGAATTAAGCAAAGATCTCCAAAACCTGCTCGACAAGGGTATCTACTAATGGCGCGTATTGATGCCTTTCTAAAGCTGGGACGGGATCAGGGCGCCTCCGACATCCACGTCGCCGTTGGCTGCCCTCCATTAATTCGACTACATGGCGAACTGACTGAAATTAAATTTCGCACGCTGGGCGCAGAGGAACTGGAAGAGCTGATTCATGAAATTATTCCGGAAAAAATGTTGAAGCATTTCCAGCAGGGTCATGATCTTGATTTTTCCTATGAGTCACCTGACGCCGGTCGTTACCGTGTTAACCTGTTTAGAAAAATAACCGGGGTCGGCGGCGCTTTCAGAATCATCTCCCCTACAATTCCGACAATGGAAGAACTTGGCCTGCCTTATGTTGTTGAAAAAATGCTGCACGCCAATCAGGGACTGGTGCTGGTCACCGGAGCGACGGGAACCGGAAAATCAACAACCCTCGCCGCTATGATTGACTGGCTGAATGAAAACCGAAAATACAACATCATCACCCTTGAAGATCCGATTGAATACATTCATAAAAGCAAACAGTCACTCATCATTCAACGTGGCGTCGGCACCCATGTTAAAAGCTTTGCCGAAGGACTGCATGCCGCCCTGCGTGAAGATCCCGACATCATTCTGGTCGGTGAACTGCGTGATCCGGAAACCATCAGCATGGCCATGACCGCAACCGAAACCGGACATCTGGTCTTAGGCACCCTGCATACCACTTCGGCAGTCAAAACCATCGATCGCATCGTTGATGCCATGCCGACCGAGCAAAAGGCGCTGGCGGAAACCTTTCTCGCCCAACATCTACAGGGTGTAATCAGTCAGAAATTGTTGCGCTCGGCAGACGGTCGCTCACGCAAGGCGATTCTGGAAATCATGGTCAATACTTCTGGCATTGGAAATCTGATCCTCAACAAGAAAAATTTTCAGATCCCCTCCATTCTGCAAACCGGACGTGAACAGGGCATGCAATTAATGGATCAGGCCCTGCTGGAAGCCGTGAAAAACAAGGAAATCGATCCGGATGACGCCTACATCAACGCCGTTGATAAAAAACAGTTTCAACGCTTTGTCACCAACCCTGATCTATTGCCTCAGGTTAATCTGGTCGTCAGTTAACAGGAATCCATGCCATGAACAGAGTCGATGCGTTTCTTGAGCTGGTGGTGAAACAAAAAGGATCAGATCTCCATCTTGTCGCCAGCAACCCGCCCCGGGTGCGTCTCAATGGCGATACCTATTCAATCAAATACCGTGAACTCAGCCCGGCTGAAACAGAGGATCTGGTATTTGAAATTATGAGCAAGGCGGAAATAAAAAAATTTAAAAAAGAAAGCAATCTCGACTTTGCCTATCAGGTTGAAGGACTGGCGCGTTTTCGCGTCAATGCCTTTAAGCATCTGGACGGCGTTGGCGCTGTATTTCGCGTCATTCCCAGCGACATACAAACCATTAATGAATTGGGCCTGCCACCGGTAATTAAAAATCTTGCGCGTCAGCGCAAGGGCCTGATTCTGGTAACCGGTCCCACCGGTTCGGGTAAATCGACAACCCTGGCGGCGATGATTGATTACATCAATAGCGAGCGCAAGGGACATATCATCACCATTGAAGATCCGATTGAATTTATTCACCAGAATAAAAACAGTCTGATCAGTCAACGTGAAGTAGGTGAGCACACCCGAAACTTCGCCGCCGCCCTGCACTCCGCCCTGCGTGAAGATCCCGATGTTATTCTGGTCGGTGAGCTGCGCGATCTTGAAACCATTCATCTGGCTCTGACCGCCGCAGAAATGGGGATTCTGGTTATGGCCACCCTGCACACCAGCAGCGCCGCTTCCTCGATTGACCGTATTATCAACGTATTTCCGCCGGGTGAAGAAGCTTATGTTCGCACCATGCTCTCAACCTCATTATGCGGCGTGGTTTCCCAGCAACTATTACGAACCGCCGATGCCAAAGGTCGTATTGCCGCTATCGAAATCATGGTCAATAATCCAGCAATCGCCAATGTCATCCGTGAAGGAAAATCGGAACAACTGGACAATATTATTCAGAGCGGCGGCATGCAGGGCATGCAATTAATGGATACCGCGCTAAAACGCCTGCTGGATGCTAAACTTATCACAGGTGACGATGCCTATATGAAGGCGCGCAATAAAGCAGATTTTGAACGCTACCGGGATAACGGGGATTTATCCGAAGACGCGGAAGAACGTTCAGATGAAGAATAATCAGAAAAAATGTAAAAAAACGGGATAACAGCAATGAGTAAACTGATCCTTACACTCGATGGCGCCGTAATTCGCGAATATCCAATCGAAAAAGACAGTCTCAGTATTGGCAGAAAACACGGCAATGATATTCAACTTAATGATCTGACCGTCAGTGGCCGCCACGCTCTGATTGTTTCCATGGGCGAACATATTTACGTCGATGATCTGGGCAGCACCAATGGCACCCTGATGAACGGTGCGCGCATTTCAAAAACTCTCCTCAAGCACGGCGATGTTATTCAGGTCGGTAATTATCAGTTTACCTTTTATGATGACACTGAAACCGAATATGAACCAACCATGTTTATTCAGGCTGAAATAGAAGAAACCCAGGTCATTGACACCAGCAAACAGGCGAATTCAGACAATATCAAAGGCGAGCGTCTGGCCGGCGTAAAAATTATTAACGGCCCGTTGGCCAAGAAAACGCTGGAACTGAGAAAACCCTTTAACACCATCGGTTTCAACGGCATCAAAATGGCCATGATTTCCCGCACTACGGATCATTACACCATTTCAGCCCTGAAAAGCAGCAAGCTCCGCCGCAGCGGCGACACCCCCATGCTCAACGGCAAGGTTATTTCAACCGATTCCGTGTGTCTGAAAGAAAAAGATATTATTGAACTGGCGGGAACGAAAATGGAATTTTTTTATCTGCATTGATGTACATATCAGCCCCTAAGTGTTTACCGGAAGCTAAGGTATCAAAGTCAGTGAATTATTGACTCTGGCACCTGGAATGATCAGAGCAACGACTCATCCAGCGCAGGCGTCTCTTTATTCGCTGCAGATTGTATTTCCTGCAGACAAACTGCGCAAAGACAGTCGTTATAACGCAGGCGTAGCTCTTCAAGCACCTCGGCAGATAAAGCGGAGTCAGAACAATGGCACAGGGTAATGGAGCCGCACTTGCATTCAAATAACCGTCTGCATCGTGGACACTGTTTATCTTCATGCAGAACCATCGTTATGTTTTTTCCGCCAGACCCAGCGGATCATCCGGATCAATATGCGCCATAAACGGAATGCGCCGATCGCTGTTGGTAACCTGATAGATTGTTCCCATCCAGTTTCCCACGACTTCCACTGCGCTGTCATGCCAGGTGTTGTCCAGTCCCTTTGCAATCAGGGCTTCCGGAAATGGCGGAAGCGGCGTTCCCTTTTTTTGACTATTCTCAATAGCCAGCCGGTATTCCTTAATCACCGCTTTATCAAAATCTGAAAAATAATTTTCCGGAAATGGTGGAAACGCACTGTTCTCACCGTTTGCATATAACAATACTTCCCGCTTAAATTCTTTTAACAACGAGATCGTGTCATATTCGGGATGCCCCTGAAAAAAGATCACCCGCAGGCCATCCGCGCTGGTCGCCAGATGCACGCCCTGCTCGGCTTCCACCAACACCCGCAAACCGGCCTGCTCGAACTGTTCACGAGTCACCGCATTCCAGCGTGAATGCGGCACATCGAAACGGGTGTTGATATCATTAACCAGAGGATGTGACTTATCCACCACCTGATGCGGAAACACGCCCCAGATTTTCTTCGCCCGTGGAATGCGCTTCTGCCCATAACGAAACTCCAGCATGGCGTGGGTGGCCAGACAGGAACATAAAACCGAGGTGACATTTTCCAACGCCCAGTCGATCACCTCGATCAGGGGTTCCCAGAACGGCTGGTTGGCCAGTTCCGGCCCGACCACATTCGCACCGGTGACGATCAATGCATCCAGCCCCTGCTCGCGAATCACCTCGAAAGATTCATAATATTTATCGATATAAGCCTGCGCCTCATCCGAGCGCGTCAGTTGCGGCAGGCTAAAGGGATGCACATAGAATTGAGCAATCGGATTGCTTTCGCCCACCAGACGGAAAAACTGACGTTCGGTTGCCGTAAGCGCGGCATCGGGCATCATATTCAACAGACCGATATGCAGTTCACGAATATCCTGATGCAGGGCGAAGTCCGGCGCCAGCACGCGAATGCCTTCCTCCTTAAGACGGGCAAAGCTGGGGAGATCATTATGCGCAACCAGTGGCATAAGCTTACTCCGCCGCCTTTCGTTCGATCGCTGTTTCCAGCAGTTCGAGGAAATCACGCTCATCCCGGATCTGCGCCACCTCTTTTGAAGTCACAGTATATCCGTACGGTTCAGCAATCGCTTCATAACGCGGAATACGCGAATGGAACAGGCGCGGGAACACCCAGCGGGTAAAATCATCGGGATCGATTTCGGCGGCAAACTGCAGGTTATTATCACTCAGGTAAATCTGCAATTGCTCCTGCAGAAAATCCGGGCGGTAATAAAGCGGCTTGGGATCGCTTTGCGCGCGCTGGATCAACTTCTGCTCTTCTTCCGCATCCGTCACCTGTATGTAAAGGATCAGACTGTGTTTCGCGAGCAACTCGATCACGGCGGGTTCATCCAGCTCACACAGGCTGCCGCCGACATCGTTGACAAAATGCGCGTAACCGTAAATCTCCTGCGCCTTGCGAACAAATTCCGGCACATCGCGCATCGCGGCGATTTCCGCTTCACGGTATTGCGCCTGACGATGAATAAAATCGTCCAGCGCTACGCCGCCTTTTTCCGGGTTACCCAGTTTGCCGACAAAACTCAGCACCGGCCCCAGATCATGCACCTTGATATTATTGCGAATATAAATCCAGTCATTGCGCAGCAAATCCCGTAGAAAAGGCGTTTGCATGGCCTGCTGCTTGATCAGATCCAGAATCGGCTCATCCAGATAGCGCGTGCCAATCCGGTAGTCACCGGAATAATGAAACCAGTGATGCTGGCGCAGCAGGGCGGAAAGATGGGTTTTACCCACACCCGACATCCCCAGCAGGGTGATGTTTCTGTTTTTCCAGGCGCGAAATGAGTCGACGGTGAATTTCACAAATAACTCCAGAATTGCCAATTGCAAACAGATATTATGCAGGATTTGCCATGCCTATAATAGATCCCGGCAATTTGATTATTTATATGGAATAAAGCCTCGGCTCCCTGTGTCAATTGTAGTTAGCGCCTCACCCCTGTGTGAGGCCACCTACATAATAATGAAATTGAGGAGTAAGGAATGAGTCTGTCAAAAATTACAAGCCGGTTTGCAGCGCGAAAATTGCTGTTGCCACTGGCGCTTAGTCTCGGAACCGGTCTTGGCGTGGGTTTATCCACCGCTCAGGCCCATAGTGAGAAAGTTATTACATTGATGCAATTGTCTGATGTTCATGGCAACCTGGTGTCACATACCGGCGTCATCAAGAATCCGGATGGCAGCGAACGCTATGTCACCCAGGGCGGCGGTCTGGCCAAAAACAAGACCCTGATCGATCAGATCCGCGCTGATAACCCCAACAACCTGCTGCTGGCTGTCGGTGACACCACCCACGGCACCGCAGAAGTGATGTTCACCGTTGGTGATGCGATCATGCCTACGCTGAATACCTTCGGCATCGACGCCTATACCCCGGGCAACTGGGAATTTGGCTACGGCCCGGCGGTATTTCGCAACCGCTTCGCCAGCTTTGGCCCCAAACCCCCTCTGTCCGCCAATATCCGCGTGATGGCCGATGCGTTTGATGGCCCCGGCGTTACCGCCGCCAATTTCCCAACCCTGGCCATCAATCTGTACAAC
>WFVC01000184.1 GCA_015491815.1 Gammaproteobacteria bacterium
CGGTGCCAGAGCCGTTTGAGAAAACGGTGCGCGCCTTCCACACCGGCATCCGACCATTCCAGCGACTGGGTCGGCGGCGCGGCAAACATCATGAACAGGCGCGCAGTATCGGCGCCGTATTCTTCAATCAGCGCCTGCGGATCGACGGTATTGCCCCTGGACTTGGACATCTTCGAGCCGTCTTTGAGCACCATGCCCTGGGTCAATAGATTGATGAACGGCTCATCGTTTTTGATCAGGCCTTCGTCTCGCAATAATTTATTATAAAAACGCGAATACAATAAATGCAGAATGGCGTGCTCGATGCCGCCAACATAATGATCCACCGGCAGCCAGTAATCGGCGCGTTCATCAAGCATGGCCGTCTCGTTATCCGGGCAGGTGTAACGGGCGTAATACCAGGACGATTCCATGAAGGTGTCAAAGGTATCGGTTTCCCGCTCGGCCTTCGCCCCGCACTGTGGACAGGGCGCCTGATAAAATTCGGGCATTTTTTTCAGTGGCGAGCCGATGCCCTCATAGCGAATGTCTTCGGGCAGCACCACCGGTAGATCGGTTTCCGGCACCGGTACTTCGCCACAGTCGGGACAGTGAATGATCGGGATCGGCGCGCCCCAGTAACGCTGACGCGAGACGCCCCAGTCGCGCAGCCGCCAGGTGGTGCGCTTTTTGCCGTGATCCCGTTTTTCCAGAAACGCCGCAATCGCATCAAAGGCCTGTTCAGAACTCAGGCCGGTGAATTCACCGGAGTTAATCAGCACACCTTTATCGGTAAAGGCCGCCTTGCGAATATCCACCCCGGTCTCATCCGCAGGCGCGATCACCTGCAGCATGGGCAGGCCGTATTTGCGCGCAAACTCCCAGTCGCGCTGATCGTGGGCCGGCACCGACATCACCGCGCCTTCGCCGTAACCCATGAGTACGAAGTTAGCGATAAACACCGGCAGCTGATCGCCCGTAATCGGATGCACGACTTTGAACCCCGAATCGACGCCTTTTTTCTCCATGGTTTCCAGCACCGCCTCGGCGGTGCCGGTGGCCGCGCATTCCTTCACAAAGGCCGCCACATTGGCATACTGCGCGGCGGCGTCCTGCGCCAGCGGATGTTCCGGCGCCACCGCCACATAGGTCGCGCCCATGAATGTGTCCGGACGTGTGGTGAAGACTTTCAGCTGCTGATCCCGCCCCGTGATATCAAAGGCGATTTCCACGCCTTCCGAGCGCCCAATCCAGTTGCGCTGCATGGTCGCGACCTGATCCGGCCAGCCCTCCAGTTTGTCCAGATCCGCCAGCAACTCCTCGGCATAGGCGGTGATCTTCATGAACCACTGGGAAATGTCCTTGCGTTCGACCTCGGTATCACAGCGCCAGCAGCGGCCGTCGATCACCTGCTCATTGGCCAGTACGGTGACATCGTTCGGGCACCAGTTCACCGGCGCGGTTTTCTTGTACACCAGCCCCTTTTGATACAGACGCAGGAACAGCCATTGCTCCCAGCGGTAATAGTCGGGATCGCAGGTGGCCAGCTCCCGCTCCCAGTCATAGGCCAGCCCCAGACGTTTGAGCTGACCGCGCATGTAGTCGATGTTGTCGCGGGTCCAGGCCGCCGGGGCGACCTTGTTTTTCATCGCCGCATTTTCCGCCGGCAGGCCGAAGGCGTCCCAGCCCATGGGCTGCAGCACGTTCTTGCCCTGCATACGCTGATAACGGCTGATCACATCGCCGATGGTGTAATTGCGCACGTGGCCCATGTGCAGGCGGCCGCTGGGATAGGGGAACATGGACAGGCAGTAGAATTTCTCCTTTTGCGGATCTTCCACCGCCTTGAAGGACTGCTGTTTTTCCCAGTATGTCTGGGCCTGCTGTTCAATATTGTCGGGCTGGTAACGGGCTTCCATCAGCTTGGATCATCTCTCTTTTAATTTGTCATCGACGGGGGTTATTACAATCCTGCAAGGATAACGCAGGCAGTCAACCTCTCACAACACAGTCCGCGCCAAAGCGAAGAAAATGGCTTGAAAATATCCTCATTCGGGCAGATAGTTAGACTATGCAGCGAGCTAACCGGAGGATGCCGTCATGACCGATAATAACCATGAAAAACTCATTCATGCCTATAACACCATGCTGGGCCGGGTAAAAGACAGTCTCAAAGAGGTGGAGGAACACGCCCTGCCGCCAGTCAAAGAACTACTCAACAAGGCCATGGAAACCGCCTCGGAGCTGGGCGAGCTAAGCCGTGAGGAAGCTGAAAAAGTCGGCGACTATCTCAAGCGCGATCTGAACGAAGCCGGTGAATTCCTGTCTGACAATGGCCGGCAGCTGAAGGAATGGCTCAAATTCGATCTGGAATTTGCTGAAGCGCAACTGGCCGAGCTGTTCGCCAGCGTCGCTGATCGCACCCGCATCGAACTCGATGCGCTGGCGGATCGCGCCCGCCGGGTAGGCATCTGGCATACGGGTGAAGTCACCGGCATCGGTATTTTGATCTGTCAGGAGTGCGGTGAAAAACTGCACTTCAAAAAAACCGGTCGCATTCCCCCCTGCCCGAAATGTCACGGCACCACATTCAAAAAAGCCTTTAGCAACGAGGACAGCGAGTGAAAGAAATCCCCTTTAATCCGGGTCTGTATGGCATGCTGACAATCGATTTTATGAAACGCCGGGGACATCATCATGCCGACTAAACCTGTTCTCCTCTCAGGACTTTTATTTCTTTGCCTCGCTGGATCCGGCCGGGCGCTTGAACAACATCCAGAGAACGCCATTGACTGGCAGCCCTGGTCACCCGAAGTCTTTGCCCGCGCCAAAAAAGAGAACAAGCTGATCCTGCTGGATCTCACCGCTGAATGGTGCAGCTGGTGCAAAAAAATGGACAGCCTTAGCTATCGCGACAAACAGGTGGTTGAGGTCATCAACAAAAATTATATCGCCGTGCGCGCCGATATCGACAGGCATCCGGAACTTGCCCGGCGTTATAAAAACTATGGCCCTCCCACCACCGTGGTCTATAACAGCGCCCGCACTGAAATCATCAAACGCCCCGGTTATATGGAAGCCCGGATTTTATTCTGGATGCTGGATACGGTTGCCGCCAATCCGGATCCCGCCGCCCACCGTTAATCTCACCACGAATAGTATTTTTATGGATCGACGTCGTTTTTTATTTAGCATGAGCGCCGCTATTGCGGCATCCAGCGCCGTCTTTGGCGGCCTGCAAAGCCTGCAGGCGGCGGTAAAACAACAGCCCGCCACTATCGCCGGTCTGACGCTGGCGCAATGGGATGTCATCGCTCTGATTCAGACGCATCTTCTGCCCTCTGAAAAAGACTCACCCGGCGCAAAGGAAATTAATGCGCTGAGTTATTTTCAATCGGTGATTACCCAGCCACGACATGATCCCGCCGATAAAACATTTTTACGACAGGGTTTGAATGAGATTGAAACGCGCGCGCAGAAAAAATGGCGACACCGTTTTTTCACTCTTGATCACGATCAGCGTGAAAACATTTTACGCGACTATGAGCAAACCCGTGACGGTCACAGCTGGCTGGTCATGATCATGGATTATCTGATGGAAGCCCTGCTCACCGATCCCCTCTATGGCGGCAACCCGAACGGGATCGGCTGGCAATGGCTGCAACACACACCGGGGTTTCCCCGCCCGCCCTTCAAACAACCGGCGCTATTCGCATGAGCAGGGATTTTGATGTCTGCGTTATCGGCAGCGGCGCGGGTGCGGGGCCGATCATCTGGAGTCTGGCCAATGCCGGTTACTCGGTCGTGGTGCTGGAAAAAGGGCCTTATCTGCAAACAAAAGACTTTTTCAAAGATGAGCGCTACGGCAATTTACGCGACGGTTACAAACCGGATCTGCGTGATGAACCGCATATCCTTGAAGAAGAGGATGACGACGGCCACTGGCGGGCGCGCAATACCTATCGTTCAGGAACCAATTTCTGGAACGGCAATCTGGTCGGCGGCTCCAGTAATTTTATGAGCGGTTTTTTCCATCGGCTTAAGCCGGTGGACTTTCACCTGCGTTCCACTTTCGGCGCGGTTGAGGGCGCAAACGTCGTCGACTGGCCCATTCGCTACGATGATCTGGAACCCTATTACACAAAGGTCGAGCAGATCATCGGCGTCTCCGGCAAGGTCGTAAAACATCCGCATCAGGAGCCGCGCAGCACGGCTGACTTTCCCTACCCGCCAACCGAGGTTCACCCGGTTGCTCATCTTATCGATCAGGCCAGTGAGGCGCTGGGCTACCATGCAATCCCCACCCCGCGCGCGGTGTTGCCGCAAACCGCACTGGGTCGACAGGGATGCAGTTACAGTGGTTATTGCGGCGCCTATGGTTGCGCGACGGGCGCGAAAGGCAGTTCACGCGCCGCGCTTATCGATCAGGCGGTGGCCACCGGCCGGGTTAAGGTGCGTCCTTATTCCATGGTAAAAAAGATCAGAACAGATGGCAGCGGCAAAATCAGCGCCGTTGACTATTTCAATAAACAGGGACAGGTAAAACAGGTCGACGCGCATATTTATGTGGTTGCCTGTCAGGCGATTGAAACCGCACGCCTGTTATTGAACTCCAAAGGCTCCAAACATGAATACGGTCTGGGCAACCGCAATCAGCAGATCGGTAAAAACCTGCTGTTTGCCGGTGGCGGCAGCGGCTCCGGGCGACTGGTGTATTCAAAGATGAAAAAGGACAAGGCCGAGTCGCTGAAAGAATTCGGCGCCTTCGTCAATCGCGCGATTCAGGACTGGTATGTGATCGATGATCCCGACTTCGGCCCGCCGCAGAAAGGCGGCACCATCGACTTCGTTCACATGCATCCCAACCCGGTGGTGCGCGCCACCCGTCAGATTTACGGGCAGAACGGTCTGATCTGGGGAACCGAACTCAAACGTAAACTGGAACGTCACTTCGTCGACAGCCGCTATCTTAAAATCGAAGCCTTCTGTGACTGGATGCCCATCGACGACTGTCATGTCACCCTTGACGCAAATACAAAAGACAAATGGAATCTGCCGGTGGCGCGCGTGCGCACCGGCTATCATGTACAGAATCTGCAGGTCGGCTGGTATCTCGCCTCGCGCGGCGCGGAAGTGCTGAAAAAAATGGGCGCGGAAAATGTGATTTCCTTCGCCTCCGGCAAACCACCCACCAACCTTATCGCCGGCGGCTGCCGCTTCGGTAACGACCCCGCTGCCTCGGTGCTCGATGCCGACTGCCGCAGTCATGAACTCGATAACCTGTTCGTCAGCGACGGCAGCTTCATGCCCACCGGCGGCAGCGTGCCCTATACCTGGACAATTTACGCGAATTCATTTCGCGTCGCCGATAAAATTATCGCCCAACTGGGTGGAAAAAAATCAGCCTGAGCGCACCGTCTGCGCTTATAATCTTACAAAATAAGGCAGCGCGATCAAGCCTGCGCCGACCAGCACCAGCAGATAAACATTGCTGATAAAATAGGGAAAAATAAACAGAGCCACGCCAACCGCAAACGGGATCACCGCTTTTTGCCTTCTGCCGTAAGTAAAAAATCCAAGGCCGATCGCGCCGAATAAAATGCCCCAGATAAATTGCGTCGGATCCCCCATGCGATAAATTATAGACGTTATTTTTTAAACGACACCTGACACTTCAGTCCGGCGGCAATGCGATGTTTCGGATTCGGCAACTTGACCCGCACCGTGTAGGTGCCGCTGGCGGCATCAATAATCGGATCGACGATATCCACCTTGCCGGTAAAGCGTTCGCCGTTAGACGACTCCGGTTCAATAACCGCTGTCATTCCTTTATGAATCGCGCCCATGCGCGAAACCGGCACGATGATCTCAACATTGAGCGGATCGATACTGACCAGCGTTAAAACCGGATCTTCACCGACAAACTCACCAGCGGAATGGTGACGTTCGGTCACAATGCCCGTGATAGGACTGCGTAAGGTGCGCAATTTCAACTGTTCTTTGGCGACATTTAATTCCAGCTCGGCCAGCCGGTATTCGGTTTCCATTTCATCTTTTTCATGAATGGAGATCAGTTCCTGTTTATAAAGATCCTCGTTACGCACCAGCTTGCGTTTGCCAAAATCCACTTTCGCCTGCGCCAGAGCAACGGCGGCGCGCTCCACCCCGGATTTTAATTGCGCAACCACCTGTCCCCGGCGCACCTTGTCGCCCCGCTCCACCTGAATTTTATCAATGATGCCGGGGATCTGACTGCTCAGTTTGATTTCTTCATTCGGTTCCAGCAGACAATCGAGCACCTCATCCGCGCTGGAATCGACAGCGGAACCATATTCATTCGCCGCCAGTGTATGAACGGATAAAAACAGGCTGCTTATAAAAACAAGGGCGCCGGTCAGTCTTATTTTAAACATGGTTTCGCTTATTCTCCTGTGCCTGCAAAAGACAATTTTTTACCCTGCTGAATTTCCTGTCGCAACAGCTTGCGCCGGACTTTTGCCTGCAGGCCTTCGCTGATCTTATCCGCAAGGTATAGTAGTCGATGCGAAAAATAGTTTCCAATTTTTGAATCCGGATTTATCAGTTTACCCAATAAAACAACAAGCAGTCGCAAACCTGAATGATGGCCAACAATAACATTCAGGCGTTGTTCATCCAGCGCGATAAATGAAAAAACGGTTTCACAATCCAGGACAGAACCAACCATTGCTTCTCGTCGCCGGCGAACCCGGGGCGAATGGTATTCAACAAACAGAAGGCAGGCCTGCTCAGGCAATGAAACGCCACGATCACTCAACAACAGATTAACCGGCAGGTTCGCGCTTCCCTGCATCATTTGCGCTTCGCGGTATGAGGCGTTTATTTCAAAGGCGATGTTTTCTTCCGTCAATGACGACTTTATTTTCTCCGCCGCATCCTGTGTTTCCACGCTCAGACAAACCGGCCTTTGCGCCTCACGGCAATATTTTATTTTCGCTAACAGGGCCGACCATTTATCCGCCTCATGCCGGTAAACATGCAGACGATGTTTAGTCGCATCTGCCGTTTGTTTTTCTTTCGGCCTGATAACGCCAAGCCGGTACACCTCCCAGAGTTCGAATTCCAGTCCTGAGAGATCACCATAGCCGCCCAGTTGTTTGTAACGACGAAAAAATCCGGGATAGCTGAGACGCGCGCGCGTTATGCCTCTGCTTGAATTATTTTCACTGTCCCCGGTAATTTCCAGCGGCGCGCGCGCGGCATCCATGAGCAGTCTGTCGATGTCCGCAACCAGAGCCACATGTAAGCCCGGCAAATTCAGTTTCTGTATTCGCGGCGTTTCACGATACAACACTTCAGCCTGCAAACGTAAGGCTTGCGTCATGTCTCCCAGTTGCAGACGATCCCGCAAATAATCAAACACCAGTTCCTGCGCCAGACAAAAACAGATCGCACTCCGGTATTGCTCGCGGCGTTTGGACGCCGGCGTCTCCTTGTCAACAAAACCTGTGCTCAAATCCAGTTCATTGAAGAAGAACGCCAGATTATTTTTCGCCTGTTGCAGTGATTCGCTGTCCGCATAGACAAGATGCACCGGCGTCCCCTCCAGCGCCAGCGCCGCAGCGGCCAGTCCTGTTTCCCATTCACATTGATAACCGCTGACGGCCTGTCCGTGATAAATAAGATATGCGCGCCACAGTTCGAACATCGGCTTTATCTCAGAAACAGGGCGATGCCGGCGCCCGGCAAATTTTTTACCAGCCAGACGCTGCAAAATTATAAATCGCTGAAGTAAATGCTCTGCGGATTTTGCGTCCTGCAGTTTTGTTTTCAACTCTGCTTCTGAACATTCGGCATAATCCGACTCGAGCGCTTGCAGGGTTTGATAAAAACGCGACTGCCCGAGTAGTTTCCGTTCCGGGAAAAGCCCCCGCCACCAGCGTGAGAGCCGCGCCTCGACAGCATCCGGCGGCAAGGGCCGACGTTCAGCGGGCAGGCTGCAGCTGGAAAAATATTCAGACATCAAAACGCCTCAGAAACAGGCGGCGTAGTTCGCGCCAGAGACGTTGCCCCAACGCTTCGGACGGATGTTCGAAACGCACAAACACACGTTCACCCACATGCTCGCTGCGCGTGCCGGGCAGGCGAATATCAAATTGGAACAGGGGATTCAATACCCGAATAGAATGGCGGATATCCGGATCATTTTCTGATTTGGCGTTAGCGGCGGGATCCAGCGCAAACGCGCCGCCGCCTTCCAGACTCAGCGCCAGACTCGGCAGCGCATTGGAGGCCGCCGGCACTTCACGCAACAATTCCGCCGTTCGCGTCTGCAGGGGCTGATCCACCAGCCGCGCGCTTAAGGCGCGGGTATGATGACGCACCTGCTCGATATCATCCTGTCGCACAACCACACGCACGATGGCGTCCCGTTGATCGAGCACATACCCGAATTCTTCACCGCGATGCAGAAAACGTCCCGCCAGATCATCCCGCTCGGGGATCACCACCACGCCATCCAGCGGACTTCTTATTTGCAGGGCGGCGAGGCGTTCAGCCGCGCGTTGCAATTCGGCTTCGAGAAAACCGATCTCCTCTTTTAACACTAACGCCTGAGCGCGATCCTCCTGCAGGCCGGCATGAAAACGCGCGCGGAACTCTTCGAGTCGCGCCTGCAAAACCCGCTGTTCTTTTTCCAGCGCGGGGGACGCAAGGCGAACCAGTAACTGCCGGCGATGAACCCGTTCACCGTTGCTGACCATTATCTCCTGCACAAAACCATCGACCTCACTGAGCAGACGCACATCTTCCGGCGCCCAGATCACGCCC
>WFVC01000185.1 GCA_015491815.1 Gammaproteobacteria bacterium
AATCATATCCATCCGGCGCAATGGCGTCGACGGGTGGGATTGTTGCTGCCCGAGAGTCACTGGTGGTCGGATCGGGTTGGCGATCATTTTTCCTCTCCTGATATGGATAAGCTTATGGCGCTGGGTTTTGATGAAAGCGTATTTGACTGGCAGGTGTCGCGCTGTTCCTCCGGAGAGAAGCAGCGTCTGGCGCTGTTGCGCTTACTGGAAAATCAGCCGCAGGTGTTGTTGCTGGATGAACCGACGGCCAGTCTCGATCCTGAAAGCGTAGAACGGGTCGAGTCGCTGATTAAAACCTATCGCGAGCGAAACGCGAGTCCGGTGCTCTGGGTCAGTCACGACGCCGGCCAGCTGGCCCGGGTGGCGGATCGGCAGTTGCGACTGGAGCACAAACAATTGCGGGTGTTGGCCGTATGAGCGTCATTCATCTGGAGATGTGGGATCTGGGCATGGCCGCCTCACTGGTGCTGTTGCTGGCGCTGTTATCCTTTGCTCTGCGCCTGCAACTGGAGCGCCAGATTTTGATTTCAGCGACGCGCACGACGGTGCAATTGCTATTGATCGGGCTGGTGTTGAAATCACTATTCGCCAGCAGCAATTTGTTGTGGCTGGGGCTGATGGCCTTTGTCATGCTAGCGGTGGCCGGGCGGGAAGTGATGCGTCGTCAGAAGCGCACATTCAGCGGCTGGTGGGGCTATGGTCTGGGAACCCTGTCGATGTTTGTTTCCTCATTCGCTACCACGATTTTCGCTCTGCTGGTGGTGATTAACACCGACCCCTGGTATCTGCCGCAGTATTCCATTCCCCTGCTGGGTATGATGCTGGGCAACACCATGAATGGCGTGGCGCTGGCGTTGGACAGGTTGACCACCAGCGCCTGGGCGCAACGGGCGGTGATCGAAACCCGTCTGACGCTGGGGCAGGATTGGCGCGAAGCCATCCGCGACATCAGCCGCGACAGCCTGCGCACCGGCATGTTGCCGATTATCAACGCGATGGCCGCCGCCGGCATCGTCAGCCTGCCGGGCATGATGACCGGGCAGATCCTCTCCGGCACGCCGCCACTGGAAGCGGTTAAATACCAGATTTTGATCATGTTTATGATCGCGGCTGGCACCGGCTTCGCCACGGTGATCGCGACCTGGCTGGGCGCGCGTCGCCTGTTCGATGCGCGTCAGCGCCTGAGTCTTTATCGCCTGTCAAATACCGGTGTAGAATGAATATCAGCATGTCTATCAGGGGCGGGATAATGAAACAAAAATACATCTGGACGCTCGCGCTGTTTTTCCTGAACCTGACAATGGCGCAGGCGGAAATTTATAAATGGGTGGATGATAACGGGCAGGTGCATTACAGCGAAAAGGCGCCGGATAATAAACAGCAGTCAGCAACTGAAATCCGCATCCGTCCCCACACTCCACAGACGCCGCTCATAAGTCCCGAGCAACGCCGTCAGCAACGGGATAATCTGCTCCGCGCTTTTGATGAAGAGCGCCAGCTTCGTAAAGACGCCGAAGCAAAAAAACAGCAGGACGAGGCGCGGCGTCGCAAGAATTGTTTGCGCGCGCGCGACAAGTTTAAAAATTATGAACGCGCCAGCGCGCTCTATGATCTGGATGAACAGGGCGAACGGGTTTATCTTTCTGATGCCCAGCGCCGCCGCGCCGTGGATAATATAAAAAAACAGATTGAAAAATGGTGTAACTAATTGACCGTTTCCCACATCCAGAATCACAGTTGCCATCGAAAACGAAACAAGGTTCTGGGCGTTCCCGAGCTGATTGCGATCGCGCTTGGCGGAATGGTGGGCGGCGGAATTTTTACCATTCTGGGGATTTCGGTTTCCATGGTCGGCGCCTTCACGCCGTTGGCTATCATGGCGGGTGGCGTCATTGCCTCGCTCGCAGCGTATTCCTATATCAAACTGGGCGTGTATTATAAAGACGAAGGCGCGGCTTATTCATTTTATAAAAGAACCTTTCCCGCTTCGTCGTTCGCCGCGCCCTTGATCGGCTGGTGGATCATCTTCGGTTATATCAGCACGCTGGCGCTTTACGCGTATACCTTTGCTTCCTACGCCATCAGCAGCTTTGCCTTTGCGGATAATGAGTGGGTGCGAAAACTGGTGGCCGGAGGCGTGATTCTTGTATTTACCCTGATTAACATCTGGAGTGTTAAAGGCATGGGTAAAATTGAAGATATCATGGTCTATACCAAGCTGGTGATTCTGGTTGTGATTTCCTTTGTCCTGATTAATAACAGTCACACCAGCCTTCCGGTGTTGTTGCAGAATGAAAATTCTATCAATGTTCTGTCTATCCTGATTGTTGCGTCTATCACCTTTGTCGCCTACGAAGGCTTTGAACTGGTGATTAACGCCGTCAACGAAATGGATAAGCCGGAAAAAAATATTCCGAAGGCGATTTATGCCGCGCTGTTTCTTGCGGTTTTAATTTATGTGGTGATTTCGCTGGGCGCGATTCTTACGATTCCATTTGCTGAAATTATAAAAAACAAGGAATATGCTTTAGCCTCAGGAACCGGAAATGTGCTCGGCAACTGGGGCACCGATCTTGTCATAATCGGCGCGCTGTTAGCGACGAGTAGCGCGATTAGCGGTACGGTGTTTGGCGCGCCCAGGCAAATGGCGGCGATTGCCGAGGATGGCTATTTCCCGGATGTTCTTGGTAAACGCGTTAATCATATTCCTGTTTTTGCCATCATCTGCATAAGCAGTCTGGCTTTTCTGCTGGTGCTTGCCGGCAGTCTGCAGATCATTCTTGAGTTTGGCAGCGTGACATTTTTACTCGTCTCATTGTTAATGGCGTATGCTAATTTTAAGATTCGAAAATTGACCCGTTCCTCATCGCTGATAACCATTATGGCTTTTGTCGGACTTCTGTCCGGAACGCTGCTGATTCTATATTATGAATTCAACAACCAGCCTGAGCAGCTGGTATTTATTGGCGGGCTGTATAGCCTATTAACATTAAGCGCCTGGCTGTATTCGCGCGCTCGAACAGTGACAGCCGGTTCGTAGTTGCGGATCATACATAGGTACTTAAGGACATGGGCAATTGTAGGTGCGGCTTTAGCCGCACAAAATGCTTAATCAGATAACACAATATATGTTATTCAGGCGCGGCTGTTCGCCTCACCTGTACCCGCAGGGTAGAAGGCGAACCTGCAGGTAGATAAATTCCTTAAGTACCTGCGTATGAGTTGCGGATCGCTCAGGTTTCTTTTTTCAGCAGCAGCGAAGCCGAGTTAATGCAGTAGCGCAGGCCGGTCGGCGGCGGGCCATCGGCGAAGACATGACCGAGGTGGCCGCCGCACTGACGGCAATGTACTTCCACGCGCCGCATGCCATGACGATGATCTTCGCGTGTGGCGACAGCCTCCTCATCGATCGCCTGCCGGTAACTGGGCCAGCCACTGCCTGAGTCATACTTGCTGGCGGCGTCAAACAAGGCCTGACCACAGCCGGCGCAGACATAGACGCCGGGAGTTTTGCAGTCATGATAGCGACCGCTGAAGGCGGGTTCGGTTCCTCCCTCGCGCAGAACATGAAACTGTTGTGCGCTCAGACAGCGACGCCATTGCTCTTCGGATTTTTTCGATTTCGAGTCGGATGACATCAGAATTATTTATAGAGAACTGTCGGCAGCCAGGTGGCGATGCCGGGCCAGTAGGCGAGCAGGCCGAGCATAAACAGCTGGATCAAAATAAAGGGCAGGACGCCGCGATAAATGTCGGTGGTGCGAATACTTGCCGGTGCGACGCCGCGCAGATAAAACAGCGCGAAGCCAAACGGAGGGGTGAGAAAGGACGTCTGTAAATTAATCGCGATCATAATGCCCAGCCAGACAGGATCCAGTCCCATGCTTAATAGCACCGGACCGACAATAGGCACGACGACAAAAGTGATCTCGATGAAGTCGAGAATAAAGCCGAGCAGAAACATCAGCAGCATAACGATGAACATGGCGCCGATGACCCCGCCGGGCAGATCGGTTAATAATTCCTGCACCAGCTCGTCGCCGCCAAAACCGCGAAACACCAGCGAGAACAGGGAGGCGCCGATCAGGATCATGAAGACCATGCTGGTGACATCGGTGGTGCTGCGCATCACCTCTTTTAATATTGTCAGGTTGAACTGTTTCTGAAAGGCCGCCAGCAGCATCGCGCCTGCTGCGCCTACCGATGCCGCTTCGGTGGGGGTGGCCGCGCCGGCGATGATGGATCCCAGCACCACGAAAATGAGCAATAGCGGCGGGATTAACACTTTGAGTATGCGCAGCCCCAGCCCGGCGCTTTCCTGCGCGCGCTCCTCTGCCGGGATGGCCGGCGAGCTATCCGGGCGCAACAGCGCCGCCCCGCCCAGATAGAGAATATACAGTCCCACCAGCAGCAGACCGGGGATCAGCGCGCCGGTAAACAGATCGCCGACCGAAATGCTTTCGGGAGAAAAAATACCCATATCCAGCTGCGCCTGCTGAAAGGCGCTGGCGAGCACATCGCCGAGCAGGATCAGAATAATCGACGGCGGAATGATCTGGCCGAGGGTGCCGGAGGCGCAGATTGCGCCGCAGGCCAGCGCCGGATCGTAGCCGCGTCTGAGCATGATCGGCAGTGAGAGCAGTCCCATGGTGACTACCGTGGCGCCGACAATGCCGGTGCTGGCGGCGAGCAGCATGCCGACGATCATCACGGAAATGCCCAGCCCGCCGCGCAGGGAACCGAATAGCAGGGCCATGGTGTCCAGCAGTTTATCGGCGACTTTGGAACGTTCCAGCATCACGCCCATGAACACGAACAGGGGCACGGCGATCAGGGTGGCGTTGCTCATAATGCCGAACAGGCGGTTAGGCAGCGCCTGCAGGAAGGCGTCATCGAAATGGCCGCTTATATTGCCGGCAAAGGCAAACAACAAAGCCGTGCCACCCAGCGAGAAGGCCACCGGATAACCGGCCAGCAGCACGACGCAGACCAGCAGAAACATAAACAGGGGGAGATACTCGGCCATCAGTTTTCCTGTCTGCCTTGCTGAGGAGAATAGAGAACCAGCGCCGCGCGCAGGCTGTGCGCCAGTCCTTGAAGAATGAGCAGCGCGGGCATGATCAGCAGCAGTGATTTGAGCAGATAAAGGCCGGGCAGGCCGCCGGTTTCCGCCGAGCCTTCGCTGATTTCCCAGGCTTCCAGCACGTAGTCCCAACTGGCGATAAAAATGAACAGGCAAACCGGCAGCAGCAGGAACAGGCTGCCGAGCAAATCGACCAGCGCGCGGCCGCGAGGGCTGAATTTCTGGTAGAAAATATCCACCCGAACATGGCTGTCCCGTTTCAGCGCGTAACTGGCGCCAAGCATAAAGACGCAGGCGTGCAACCAGGTCACCAGCTCCTGCAGAGCGATCCAGCCGCTGTCGAAGCCGTAGCGCAGAACCACAATCATGAAGGTCAGCAGCACCATGAACAGGGTCAGCCAGGCGACGCTGCGTCCGGTAAATTCACTGAAATAATCAATGTTTTCAGCAAGACGCTGAAAAAAACCGGCCTGTCGGGAAGGTGAATTCATGTTCGATGCAAAGGGTTTCGCGGGCTGTTTTTGTTTGGCCGATAGTGCAGATA
>WFVC01000186.1 GCA_015491815.1 Gammaproteobacteria bacterium
ATTCATGGCAACGCTATCAAAGCCACTTAGCATATAATCACCCTTGCCAAATTCAATTTCCCGCGCATTGACAGTAAAGACATCATTAGAGTCTGAAACCAGATCGACTGAGGCCGTGATATTCGTAAAGCGTACGCTGTCCGCATTTACCGTAAAGCGATTATCGCCATTTCCCTGTGAAACAATTCCCGCGCTGTCAAATACAATATTATCGAAATTAAAGTCGACATCGCCGTAAACATAGACGCCCTCACGCCCGGTCATCACCAGCTCACTCAGGCTCAATGAATTTAACAGATCCCGATCCAGTAGCAGCCCCGTTGCCGATATGGGCGCATTGCCAAGATTGATGCGTCCGGCGCCAATATTCAATGACCCGTTATTGATTTCCAACTGGCCGTTAATCGTCGTTTCATGAGAAGCGTCCAGTAACATGGCGCTATTTGAAGCCAGACGCGCGCCTTCATGGATATCAATCACCCCTGTATCACCACGACTACCTGTACGCGAAACCTTAACCTGCTCACCCGCGCTAACACGCATCAGCGCGCCATCGCCATTAACCAACAGTGTATCGGCGGAAATTCCACCCTCGCCTTCGGCGCGCACGTTTACTCCGCGATTAAGATCAATACGATCCTGCGCCGCCATTAAAATTTCTGTTCCGCTTAAATCCAGAGAATCCGAATCATTGCTGGAATTGGTTTCCAGCGTTAATGTTTGCGTAACAACATTTATTTCTGTGCCGCTATCGGTCTGCTTGCGAACCCCACCCAACAGCAGGCTTTCCATATCCAGACTGTTTAATTCCTCAGCCAGCAGTTCAACCCGATCATCATTTTCGCCGGACACGGAACGCTGATTGACGACAGCCAGATTGGTCGCTTCAATATCCAGTCGCCCGCCACGCGCATTTGCCACTGCATCGCTTCGTAATTCACCGGCCAGATCAAGCTGACTCAAGGCCGAGATCCCCAGTTGCCCGGCGTCTTCCGGCAGGAAGGGAATCAGCGTCTCATTGGCCAATGCCTTATCGGTATAATAACGATTGGCGCGGCTCAATAATATTTCAACACGACGGCGCGCCTGTGCACTGGTCTCGATTGAAAAGCCATTCCATGTCTGTGCATGCGCGTCCGATCCTGCAAGCCGATATTGACCGGCGACGACAGGAGTTTTATCGGTCAGGTAACTGTTCGTTCCCGGTGTTATGTTGCTAAAACCTTCACGCGGCGTCACCAGATAAGCACCATCAAGCAGAGCATAGCGAGCCGGTAAAAGCGCATATTCACCACTGGGGAGATCACCCACGCCGGAAAGATAAACCGTATCGCCGACCCTGAATCCCGCTGTTTTCGTTTCACCTTCATCATAAGGCGCATAATTCGTATACGCGGGAATGACAGCAAACGATCCAGTGTCGCCGGCAAAAATATCGCGCGTGCCCCCTGGACCGGAAACAAATTCCCAGGCCTGAAGGTCACCGCCCCCGCTCATATCAATCACCGCGCCTTCATTGAAGCGCACATCATCACTGGAGAGCAGGATGCGTTTTTCCGGCGGGCGAGTTATCCGCAAAGTATCGCCGTCAGCAAAATCATATTGCCAGTCCAGTCCGGTTTCCGAAGTACGGCCAAAGGGAATAATTTGCCCGTCCGCCGAAGTGGATGTCAGGCTCCCTGCCTCCAGACTTAACACAGAATCAGCGCTGAGGCTGATTTCACCCAACGGCGCGCGTAATTCGCCGGCCTGAGTAATCGTATCAGCCTCAATTTGCACGCGCCCGCCGGCGGACAATATCGGTCTGTCCTCATCTGACTGACTGAATTTATCCATAATGGCGATGGCCTCATCGCTAAATACAGCTCGCAACTTTTCTGCGCTATGCGCATGTTTGCGAATAGTCACATCATCAGATTTAATTGTGTAATCCGTTAAGGTTGCGGGATAAACGCTGTCGGCGGCGAGAATAAGTTCGCCTCGACTATTCAACTCACCGGGAATATTTAACAATGTTGATTTTTTGCGATAGCCGCGGAGTCGAATATCATTGTGACTATTCAGCTCGACCTGATCAAATCCCTGCAGACTGGTAGCGCCAGGCAGCTCAATCATATTGGCTTCAACCAGTAAACGACCATCACCACGAATAGCATCGTCCGCTTCCTGACGCGACGACGCGCCCAGTGCGACATAGGGCGCGACAAGGCTTATCAAACTTTCTTTATTGCTCGCATCCGACTGCCAGACAATTCTCGAACTATCCAGTCTGATTTCACGTTTTGCAACAATGCTGCTACCGCCATCAAACACGACACTTCCCGCTTTTAATCCGATCGAGGCAAAACCACTATCATTCAGCAGTTTGCTGTCCAGCCAGGCATAACCATTGACCTCATCAGCAATAGCTTCACCCTGTTCCGGTAAGGCATTGGCGGGTTGTGACTTTTCTTTGCCAACAATAATTTTTCGCGGCGTCTCAATAAAAGGCGTCGCCCCTGTCCCCGCCAAATCAATATTGGTTTGGCTGCGACTGACAAATTCAATATCCAGACGCCCACCTTCAGCACCTTGTTTCTCATTAGCCCGAGCAATAATATTTCCACCGGCAATAATGCCTTCCGCAGCAACTAAACTGACTTCACCGGCATCAGAAGCAACAGCGGTCTCCTGCAGACGCATACCCGGCCCCTGATAGTCGGCATCAGGTAGATCTATCAGCGCATCGGCGCCGGATACATCAATCGCAGCGGCATCATCCATAAGAATAAAGCCGCGATTGGCTTCCAGCATGATCTTCCCGCCATCATACAATTCGCCATCGCGCACCCCCGGTACCGGATTGCTGTTCGGAATAAACACACCCGCCGTCGAAAGCAGGCTGTCTTTACCTAACCAGATCCCCTGTTCAGGAATATAACCCTGATCTCTGCCGCTGGGATCGGTGATCGTCAACGCAATTTCACCGGCAGGCGCATCAACCACACCGTTCATAAAAAGGCTGGTGCTGGAGCTGAAACTAACTTTGGCGCCCGGCTCGGCCAGAATCCGGCTTCCCGCCAGCATGTGAATCGCCCTGTCCTGAGCCTGCGCAAAAGATGCGGCATGTTTAAAATCAAGGTTAACAGGCTGACGAATTTCATCCGGAAGACGCTGCCGGGTCGAGACAGACGCAACATCCATAGTTGAACTCGCGAGGAAGATATCACGGCTGTTTAACACCAGGTTTTCCCGGGAAGGTTTCAGCAATGCGCCCTTTTCAAACGTGATTCCATTACGATTTGAATTAAATATATAATTTGAAAAACCGCCCTGCTCGACAAATTCCTGCGGAATATAAACCGGGTTTAAAGTCGATGAATCAGCTTCTCCGCCAGGCGCGGGGGAAAAACGAAATTCATTCGCAGTCAGGGCAAGAGCGCCGCTTTCCTCAAAAGAAAACCCTTCAATCACGCCATTGAGAAACAGACTGCCATTACCATTGTCCAGTGTTGAGGCAGAGAGAGAAACGTCTCCGCCCTTGCCGGTTTCCAGTTTATTTTCCGAGTTCAACCAGGCTCCGCCATTTGCGCGAATAATTGAACCTTTCTCCATAATCACATTGGCAAGCTGTGAGGTTATATCAACGCCGCCGGCATCGATAAATACCGGTTCAAAATCAGGTTCCGGCTTAATAACCGGACTGTCATTCACCCAGCCACCACTGGTGTCAATCACAGTATTTTCAGACAAGACGATATCGCCAAGGGTCGCCGTCATCGAAATATCGGCGCCATGGCCTTCTATTTTTCCATTAACATCGATATCCGTACCCGTTAGAGAAAATTTTCCGCCATTTGCCAACTGCATATCCGCATCATTGGAAATAACAATTTTATTTCGGGTGACATAATTAACATTCTGCAGACCATTGCGTTTGAAATAATCTCCTTCAATTATCAAGCTTGCGGGGGCGGCCTGATCGCTGTTTCCATTTTGATCAAGCTCTTCCAGATTGGGACTGTTCAAATTTTTGTTATTCTGAAAAACCAGCGCCTGATAGTTCTGACTACGGTAGGAAAGATCGACATTAAGACTGCCACCTCTCGCCCGCTGATCCGCACGGCGCTGGCGTCGGCCATTGATAGTGTTGGCGACAATATCGCCATTCTGAACCAGGGCATGGGCGTTAATATTAAATGTGCCTGCCGCCTGTCCATCGGTATACGCCGATTCAAACCGTCCGCGATTAAAGGGGCCGGCGACTTTCCAGCTTTTCGTGACGCCCCATTTTTTATATTCTTTACTGACTTCTCCCAGAATACCGATATATTCCAGATCCGGGCTGGCTTCACTGATATCGTATATGTTTCCATCTACACCAACTAATTGCGTCGTATCGATATAACCTTCACGATAATGTATCGCACCACCGGATATATCTACGGTCGAGTTTTCATTCAGAGTCACCGTTCCCTGAGATGAAAAATTAACAGTACCGCCTTCTACGCTACGTTCTTCCACCGTGCTTTTTATCGAATCCAGCGCCGCCTGAATATTTGCAATAGGCGTTCCTTCCCGAATATCAATGCGTAATTTTTTACCGTGCAGGAAACCGTTTTTCTGCACAGGCGCATCCGCAAATTCATTACTCCGTGTTTCGACTTCAATGACATTGCTCTCCATCGATCGTTCAGCCGAGGTCAATCCCGCCACATCAACAATGCTGCCCGAATCCATGATGATACTGCTGCTATTTTCGGTATCCAGTTCTTCAGGCGCATTCGGGGTTTCGGTGGCGACCACATCCACTTTTCCGGAAGGGGCGATCACCGCCGAGTCAGATTTGAAATGTACGGTTTGCCCCATAATTTCAACGCTGGAAGCAGGTTGCGCCTGTTCAGCCACCGCCGTACTCTTATCCTCGATCTCGGGTATAACCGCGGTAATGCTGTCTTCACCCAGATGGACTTTTGCAACTGTTCCCAGACCATCCCCCAGGTCGCGGGCGCGAGTCGTGCTGGTCGCTTCCAGTACATTTTTCTTATTGATAACTTTTGGCGTTGTCGGCGCATTTTCTCTAGCCAGTAAACGAATGCTACCGTTGACGCGGACACTGGTGCTGGCGGAAATGATGCCTTCCTGATTGACCGCAAACCCCATTAGCGTTGTATTGCCGCGAGGAGTCGTAATTACACCGCCATTACTGACCACACCACCTGTCCCCACTTCGACCAGCAGGCCGCGCACTGATTCATCCGATGATTCCTGAAGATAAACCCGATCGGTTGCCGCCGCCATCACTACCTGACCATCAGGACTGGTGATCGCGCCATTGTTTATGATTTCCGGCGCCACCATGATCACACGACCATAATTATCGGTATTGATCTTCGCGCCCTCTTCAACATAGATGCCGATTTTCATGCGATTGCCATTGGCGTCTGTCACATAATCCCCGCTGGCGGGGTCGCGCAGATAAACCTCGCCATTACCGGTAAAGGCCGCACCGGCGTCACTTTCATCAAAGACTTTGAATATACCGCGATTAAAAACATCGTCTGACACATCCAGCGTAGACACTACCAGCGAATTCACATCGATGACTGAATTGGCGCCAAATAAAAATCCATTATTGTTAATCAGATAAATCTGACCATTCGCTTTTAATGTGCCAAGAATTTTTGAAGGTGAAGCTGAGTTGATAATCCGGTTCAGCGCAATCGAGTTGCTGTCGGGCTGTTTGAATTCCACCAGATGACTGACATCGATATCAAAGGAGTCCCAGCTCAGAATAACCCGGCCTTCTGTCTGTTTAACCGTGAGCGTCTTATCAGAAAACTGCGCTTCAGTTGTGCCCGAACGCCATAAATCCGCATTCACCTGCGCCCAGCCACTCGCCGAAGACACGCGAGGCAACGGGCTTCTCGCCGTCGCCCATGCACCTGCCGGTTTGGGCAGCGGCAAGGCTGCATTAGCGTGTGAACTCAGCGTCAGACTTCCCAGAACAATAGAACCCGCCAGCAGCATGCGAATATTGGCGTTCAACGGCCGCAGGCTTAATTTTGTTTTTTTAGCTGAATGGCTGTTTTTTTGTGAATTATATTTTTCTGAAAATTTCATCTTTATGCTCCAAAGGCTGTTCGCCCGGATGTAACAATTTACTTACTGGTTTTTCGTTGTTGGTTTCACTCATAAATCTCAACTACACTAAGGAAGCCCTGATTAATTCCGCCGTTCGTGGTGAAGTCCTGAGCCTGACAAAGGGTCGAACCATGAACGCTAAGCATTGTAAAATGCATAATGTTATATGGTTCACCCTTCGACAAGCTCAGGGCGAACGGAATTAATCAGAGCTTCACTAACTAAATAAGCGTTCATAATTCCATTACACTATGTATTACCAGAGCCTGTTGTAGGTGCGATTTCAATCGTACCTGTACGGCTCACCCGTACCCGAAGGGTAAAAGCCGTACCTACAGTTTCATCGCTGCTCCATAGGTGTACAGGTGTTTGTATCAGCCATTTGGAATTGGGAACATTTATTTAGTCAAAACTCATACGCCAGTCGAAAGTGCATGCGCACATCGCCTTTTTTTACCGTACTGACAGATTTGAACGGATACCCCGCATCCAGCGCCACATTCAAATGTCCGGCTTTCAGACGCATGCCAAAGCCACTGCTGGAAAGTTCATAGCCTGTCGGTTGATCGGGCAAGGTTTGCAACACCCACATTTTTGAACCCTCCAGAAACCAGAGCGCATAAAATTCTTTCACGCTTTTCCAGTTTTTG
>WFVC01000187.1 GCA_015491815.1 Gammaproteobacteria bacterium
AAGTATCCGGGGCGATAAAAAATATTCAGGCCGAGCACGGGCGCGATGCCTTTGCGATTGTATCCACCGGTCAGATCATGACGGAAGAGTTTTATACGCTGGGCAAACTGGCGCGCGGGGTGATCGGCACCAATAATTATGATGGCAACACCACTCTGTGCATGGCCTCGGCGGTGTCCGGCTATAAGCGCTCTTTTGGTTCTGATGGTCCGCCCGGTTGTTATGAGGATTTTGAACATACCGAGTGCCTGCTGGCGATTGGCTCCAACCTTCCCGAACAGCATCCGGTTATTTTCTGGCGATTGCGTGAAGCATTGGAGAAGCGCAAGTTCCCGGTGATCGTGATCGATCCGCGAGTGACCATGTTTGCGCAAATGGCGGACATGCATTTGCCGATTAAACCGGGCACCGATGTCGCGCTGTTGAATGGTTTTGCCCATGTCATTTTAAAAGAAGGGCTGGCCGACGACGCTTATATAAAAGCGCATACCAGCGACTTTGAAGCTTTTAAGGAACTGGTGGAAGACTACGATCCGCTTACGGTTTCACGTATTTGCGGCATTGATGAAGATACCATTCGCAATGTCGCCCGGGTGTACGCCAAAGCCGGCGCGGCGATGACCATCTGGACTATGGGCATTAACCAGAGCACTCACGGTTCCGATGGCGTGGTGGGAATTAATAATCTGAATCTAATTACCGGCAACATCGGTAAACCCGGCGGCACCAGTTTATCGATCACCGGCCAGTGTAACGCCATGGGCACGCGTGAATGGTCGTCCTGTTCCGGCCTGCCCGGTTACCGGGCGCTGGAAAAAGAACAGGACAGAAAAGAGATCGCCGAATTCTGGGGCATCGATCCCGAGTTCTTTCCGAAAAAACGCGGTCTGTTTCAAACCGATATTTTTCCGGCCATCGAAACCGGACAGATCAAAGGCCTGTGGATCATCGCCACCAATCCGATGACCTCGATGCCCAATACGGCGCGCATTCGCAAGACCCTGGAGAAACTGGATTTTCTGGTGGTGCAGGACGCCTATGCCGATGTGGAGTTAAATGAATACAGTCATGTTTATTTACCCGCGGCAATCTGGGCGGAAAAAGAAGGCTGCTTCACCAACACCGAGCGCCGGGTAAATCTTATCAGCAATGTGATCAAACCTTACGCCGATTCAAAACCGGATCTATGGATTTTCAATCAGATGGCCAAACGCTTTGAGCAGGGTCAGAAAATGAAGTTCCCGGAAAACGCCGCCGGCGTCTTTGAAGAACTGCGGGTTTTATCCAAAGGCCGGATGCTGGATTACTCCGGCATGAGCCATGAAAAAATTGAAGCCCAACGCGGCATTCAATGGCCCTGCACCGAGGGTAGTGAAACCGGCACGCAGCGTCTGTACAGCGATGGCGGTTTTCAACACGCCGATGGCAGAGCGAAACTGATCCCGCTGCCTTTCGTGGACAATAATGAACGCCCGGATGATGAATATCCCTTCTGGCTGAACAGCGGTCGCGTGGTCGAACACTTTCACACCCGCACCCGCACCGGCAAGCTCGGCAATCTGAACAAATTCAGCCCGACGCCGTATATGGAAATGAATCCCGATGCGGCAAAACGGCTGGGCATTAAACACGGCAGTTATGCGCGCTTAATCTCCCGGCGGGGCGATGCGGTGGTGATGGTGCAGACCACTCAACGCATTCCCCCGAATATGGTGTTTGTGCCCTTCCATTTTCATGAATGCGTCAACCGCGTCAGCCTCGGCCTGCTGGATCCCCATTCGCGCCAACCGGCTTTTAAACAATGCGCGGTTCAGGTTGAAGCGATTGATGATCAGGAAGCCGCTGCGGTGCGCAACAAAGCAGCGCG
This sequence comes from Gammaproteobacteria bacterium, assembly GCA_015491815.1. Taxonomy (GTDB): domain Bacteria; phylum Pseudomonadota; class Gammaproteobacteria; order UBA6429; family Thiohalophilaceae; genus JAADGZ01. The sequence goes on from WFVC01000187.1 coordinate 1,868, forward strand.
GACGTTTTAGTTTGTGATATTTATCGCGGAGGACGCAGAGGCGCAAAGACGCAGAGAAAAATATGTTTTTAGAGAACCTCTGATTAATTCCGTTCGCCCTGAGCCTGTCGAAGGGTCGAACCACGAACGGTGGAATTAATCAGAACGTCCTTAGTCTGATATAAAATAATTATGGGTATACTTACCTGTTATGTTTAGCTGTAATTGAAATCATAAACATACATAAAAATCTCTGCGGCTTTGCGCCTCTGCGTTCTCCGCGTTTAATCAACTACGGTTGTTCAAGGTAGGATAATGTTTAAAGTACGAGACAAAGAACCCGCCTATGCGTTTGTTCCCGAAGCCGAGGCGCCGGAGACGAACCAGTACGGCAAGAAGATCGAGCTGGTTGATGAAAACGATCCGCTCGCCGGCAAGAGTTTGAACATCAATGGCGACAGCTTTGTCAGCGATAATCCCAATCGTTATAAACAACACGGTTTTTATTTTAACGCGGACAACTGCATTGCCTGTCACGCCTGTGAATCGGCCTGTAGTGAAAAAAATGATCTGCCGCCGCATATCGCCTATCGTGCGGTGGGTTATGTCGAAGGCGGCAGTTATCCGAATTACACCCGGCTTAATATTTCCATGGCCTGTAATCATTGTGATGATCCGGTTTGTCTCAAGGGCTGTCCGACTCGCGCCTATACCAAGTTTGCTGAGTATGGCGCGGTATTGCAGGATCCGGATATCTGTTTTGGCTGTGGTTACTGCACCTGGGTGTGTCCCTATAATGCGCCGCAACTGGATACCACGCGCGGGCATGTGATGAAATGCAATATGTGCGTGGA
>WFVC01000188.1 GCA_015491815.1 Gammaproteobacteria bacterium
TATTAATTCCATGTCCATGCTCACAATTTTACGTTATCCCGACGAGCGTCTGCGCACGCTCGCCAAACCCGTCGAGCAGTTCGACAAGCCGCTCCAGCAACTCATCGATGACATGCTGGAAACCATGTACGCCGCCCCCGGCATCGGCCTCGCCGCCACCCAGGTCAATGTGCATAAACAACTGCTGGTCATCGACATCAGTGACGAAAAAAATCAGCCGCTGGTGCTGATCAACCCGAAAATTCTGGAGCAGGATGGCTGCCAGAAGTTTGATGAGGGCTGTCTTTCCGTGCCCGGCATTTATGAAACCGTCGAGCGCGCCCAGCATATCCGCCTGCAGGCCTGCGACCCGAGCGGAGAATCCTTTGAAATGGAAGCCGAAGACTTGCTCGCCGTGTGTATCCAGCATGAGATGGATCACCTCAACGGCAAGTTATTCGTCGACTACCTTTCCAATCTGAAACGCCAGCGGATTCGCAAAAAACTGCTCAAACAGGAAAAACAGGCGATGTAAGTGCCGGTTTTTCAAGTATTTTACAAACACAATAGCCATACTATCGCCAGAAGAATATAAATCTTTAATTCTGTTATTTTTCTAATTCCACATTTTCACGCGCACGAGACACCCGATTTATGAGTTCAGCACTTCGCATTATTTTCGCCGGCACCCCGGACTTCGCCGCCAGCTCGCTGGAGGCGCTGCTGGAGGCCGGTAGTGAGCACGGCTATGAGGTCATCGCCGTCTATACCCAACCGGATCGCCCTGCCGGGCGCGGACGAAAATTGCAGGCCAGTCCGGTCAAAAATCTGGCCCTCGCACAGAACATCCCTGTTTATCAGCCTGAAAATTTCAGCCATCCGGCCGATGTCGAAAGCCTGCAGAAACTCGACGCCGATCTGATGATCGTCGCCGCCTACGGCCTGCTCCTGCCTGCGGCCATCCTCGATGCGCCGCGTCTGGGCTGCATGAATATCCATGCCTCCCTGCTGCCGCGCTGGCGCGGCGCCGCCCCCATTCAGCGCGCAATTCTGGCGGGCGATAAAGAAACCGGCATCACCATCATGCAAATGAACGAAGGGCTGGATACCGGCGACATGCTGCTCAAACGCCGATGCCCGATTGAGGACAACGATACCGGCGGCAGTCTGCATGACAAGCTGGCGGAACTGGGCGGGCAGGCCCTGCTGGCTGCACTGGACAAGCTGCAACGGGGGAAACTCCAGCCCGAGCCTCAGGATGACAGCCAGAGCAGCTACGCGCGTAAACTCAGCAAACAGGAAGCCCTGCTGGACTGGCGGGCCGATGCGCCGACGCTGGCGCGACAGGTGCGCGCCTTTAATCCATGGCCGGTCGCGCAAACCCGCGTTGGCGATCAGATCCTGCGGATCTGGGCTGCGCAGGCGCGCGATGAGAACAGCGGGACTGAACCGGGCACGGTTGTCGCCAGCAGCAAGGCCGGCATCGACATTGCCTGTGGCGACGGACAACTGCGCCTGCAGCAACTCCAGCCCGCCGGCAAAAAAGCCATGGATGTCCCGGCCTTCCTCAATGGCTATGCCGAGCTGCTGCCGGTTGGCGCGCGCCTGAGCACATAACGCCGTGAACCCCCGCCTCGCCGCCGTTAATGTTTTGCAACAGGTCTTCGATCAGGGTCGCAGCCTGCCCGATGCGCTGGAAGCTGTCCAGACCCGCATTCCCGATCAAAAAGGCCGCGCCCTGACTCAGGCGCTCACCTACGGCGTGCTGCGCCACCGCTTCAGCCTCGACGCCATTTTGCGGCAACTATTGAAAAAACCGTTAAAGGCCAAAGACGCCGATCTCCGCTACCTGCTCCTGCTCGGCCTGTGCCAGATCATTCACATGCGCGTGCCGGATCACGCGGCCGTTTCTGAAACCGTCAAACTCACCCCGGCGCTGAAGAAAAACTGGGCGCGGGCGATGGTCAACGGGGTGCTGCGCAACTATCTGCGACAGGCCGATGCGCTACAGGCGCAGGCGCAAAAAAATGATGAAAGCCGTTATGAGCACCCCGAGTGGCTGCTGCTGAAACTGCAGGAAAGCTGGCCGGATCACTGGCGGGCGATCGCCACCGCCAACAACCGGCCCGCGCCCATGACCCTGCGGGTTAACCGGCGGCAGATCAGCCGCGATGATTATCGGCAGCGCCTGACAACGGCCAATATCGACGCCGAGCCCTGCCGCTATTCCGAAGACGGCCTGCGTTTGCAGGAGGCTGTGCCGGTGGAACAACTCCCCGGCTTTAAGAAAGGGCTGGTTTCGGTACAGGATGAAGCTGCGCAATTAGCCGCGCCATTGCTACAGACCACATCCGCACAACGCATCCTCGACGCCTGCGCCGCGCCCGGCGGCAAAACCGCTCACATTCTGGAAATCTCACCGGCCTTAAAGCAACTGGATGCGCTGGAGCGGGAGCCGACCCGGATTGAGTATGTGCGTGAAAATTTACAGCGTCTCGGACTTGAGGCGAACCTGATCACGGATGATGCTTCTCAGGCTAACGACTGGTGGGATGGTCAGGCTTATGAGCGTATTTTGCTTGATGCGCCCTGCAGCGCGACCGGCGTCATTCGCCGGCATCCCGATATCAAATATCTGCGCCGGGAACAGGATCTGCCGGCGCTGGTGCAGACTCAGCAGGCCATTCTTCAATCTCTGTGGCCCCTGCTGGCGCCGGGGGGGGTGCTTCTGTATGCGACCTGTTCGGTGCTGGCGGAAGAAAACACCCTGCAGATTGAAAATTTCCTGCGCGTCTGCAAGGATGCCCAGCTAGAATCAATGGATGCAGACTGGGGAATTCCAACCACCACAGGCCGACAAATCCTGCCCGGCGAGGAGAATATGGATGGCTTCTTTTATGCCTGTTTACGCAAGGCATGAGTTATTACCGGCAACCACAAAGCCGGTTCGCGAGGCGCTGCGCCGCTATGCGCTCGCAGCCGGCCTTTGCCTGCTTGTGCTGCTAACGCCGCCCGCACAGGCGGCGGAAGCCTTTGTGATCAAATCACTGGAAACCCGTCTGCAGGATAATGTCTATTCTTTCAACGCGCATATTCAGTATGCTTTTTCGGATGAGGCGCTGGCGGCGCTGAAAAACGGCGTGCCGCTGATCATTGTGCTGAATATCGAGGTGCAGGAAGAACGCTGGTACTGGAACAAAACCATCGCCCAACTGGAACAGGGCTATCTGCTGATCTATCACGCCCTGTCAAAAAAATTCATTCTGCATAACCTCAACAGCGGCATTCAGACCGATTACTCCGATCTCAGCAGCACCCTGTATGCGCTGGGCCACCTTCGCGACATGCCGCTGATTGACGCCAAACTGCTGAAGCCGGACAGCCAGTACATCCTGCGCCTGCGCAGCCAGCTGGATATTGAATCGCTGCCCGCGCCCATGCGTCCACTGGCCTATATTTCTTCTGACTGGCGACTGCAAAGCGACTGGTACACATGGCCATTAACGCCCTGATCAAACGCTTTTTCTCCGGCAGCACACCGATTATTCTGGTGTTTTTGCTGCTGCTCAACTCGCTCTATATGATGAGCGGCGCGACCCATAACTCAGCTACCTTCGGCCAGCTTTATTCCCTGCTGCTGGGCATTAATATTCTCGCCATTTTTCTGTTTCTGGTGCTGATCGGCAAAAGCCTGTGGCTGCTGGTGCAACAATACCGGCAACAGACTACCGGCTCGCGCCTGACCGCCAAACTGGTGGTCATGTTCGTGATTCTTTCGGTCACCCCGGTGACCATCGTCTTCTATTTTTCCCAGGACTTCATCAAGCGCGGCATCGACAGCTGGTTCGATGTGCGGGTGGAAAAGGCGCTCAACGATGCGCTCGAACTGAGTCAGGCGGCGCTCGATGTGCGCATGCGCGAACTGCTGCAGGGAACGCGCGAAGTCGCGCAACAACTGGAAACCACGGACAACAATCTGGTGGCGCTGAAACTGAATGATCTGCGCATGGAACTAGGGGCGCTGGAACTCACCCTGTTCGCCAAAAACGGGCAGATTATCGCCTCCAACAGCACCGAAACCTCGCGGCTGGTGCCGGTGCATCTGGATGACACCACCCTGCATCTGCTCCATCAACGCAGTTACAAGGTCGGCCTGATTCCGGTCAAGGACGCCGGCCTGCATATCCGCACGGCGGTGGCGGTGCCCGGCACCGGCATCATCGGCGAGGGCCGGATTCTGCAGGCGCTGTTCCCGGTCGCCGAACACATGAATGAACTGGCCAACAGCGTGCAGTCCGCCTTCGCCCAGTACCGGGAAATCACCTATTTACGCACCCCGCTGAAATACAATTTTATTCTCACTCTCTCGCTGGTGCTGCTGCTGAGTATTCTCACCGCCATCTGGGCCGCCTTTTACGCCGCCCGGCGCATGACCGCGCCGATTTACGAGCTGGTGGAAGGCACCCGCGCGGTCGCCGCCGGCGACTATGACAAACGCCTGCCGCTGCCCGGCAATGACGAACTGGGCTTTCTGGTCAGCTCCTTCAACGACATGACCTGGAAAATCGCCCAGGCGAGAAAAGACGCCAGTAATTCGCAGCAGCAACTGCAAACCCAGCACGCCTATCTGGAAACCGTGCTCGCCAACCTGTCCTCCGGTGTCCTCACTCTTGATGCCGAACTGAATCTGCGCACCTGCAATAAAACCGCCGGCCAGATCCTCGGGCTGGATATCGACAGCTTTTTGCAGCAGCCCTTAAAAACACTGGCGAAAAAAAATCCGGGCCTGCAGGTTTTTGTCGATACCGTCAGCGCTCGGCAGAAAGAGCATGCCTCGGGCTGGCAGGCGGAAATCAGCCTGCTGGGCGCAGCCGGCCATAAAACCCTGATGTGTCGCGGCTCCACCCTTCCCGGCAGCGATGGCAACCCCGACGAGCTGGTCATTGTCTTCGACGATATCACCACCCTGCTGCAGGCCCAGCGCAATGCTGCCTGGGGGGAAGTCGCCCGCCGTCTGGCGCATGAAATTAAAAATCCGCTGACCCCCATCCAGCTTTCCGCCGAGCGCCTGCGACATAAATATCTGCACACCATGCCGGCGAAAGACGCCGACGTGCTGGATCGCGCCACCCATACCATTGTGCAACAGGTGGAAACCATGAAAGAGCTGGTCAAGGCCTTCAGCGAATACGCGCGCATGCCCACGCTGGAACTGGAAGCCCTGAACCTGAACCGGCTTATCAGGGAAGTGCTGGAACTCTACCGCGGCGGCCAGTCTCAACAGCAGTTTGATCTCGAACTCGATCCGGAGATTCCGCCGGTGGAAGCGGACACCGGCCGCCTGCGCCAGTTGCTCCACAATCTGGTAAAAAATGCACAGGAGGCCATGCACGCATCCCGCGATGGAAAAATCAAAATTCGCACCCGCTGCGGAGAAGAACAGGCCTGCCAGTTCGTCGAACTGCGCCTGAGCGATACCGGTCCCGGCATTCCCGAAGACATGTTTGAACAGTTGTTCGACCCTTACGTGACCAGCAAACCAAAAGGCAGCGGACTGGGACTGGCCATCGTTAAAAAAATAGTCGAAGAACATGGCGGCGTGCTCTGGGCGGAAAACAATGAAGGTGCCGGCGCCAGCATAGTGATACGATTACCGGTATCGCACCAGCCTGCGGATGCCGCCACATCCAGATCGGAAACCACTGAACAGACGAAACGCCAAAACCATGCACGCGCTTGAAAATGATATGACCGAATCCCGCTCTCTTTCCGCCCCCTATATTCTGGTGGTCGATGACGAACCGGATATTCGTCATCTGGTGCAGGAAATTCTTGAAGACGAAGGCTATGAAGTCAGCGTCGCTGAAAACGGTGAAGCCGCGCGCACCGCGCACCGCCAGCGCCGTCCTGATCTGGTTCTGCTGGATATCTGGATGCCGGATCTGGACGGTATCAGCCTGCTCAAGGAATGGTCCGAAGATGGCCAGCTGCCGATGCCGGTAATCATGATGTCCGGCCACGGCACCGTGGAAACTGCGGTCGAAGCCACCCGTCTGGGCGCCTATGATTTTATCGAGAAACCTCTGTCGCTGGCCAAACTGTTGCTGACCATCGAACATGCGCTGGAAACGGAACAACTGCAGCAGGAAAATCGCGGCCTGCTCAATCAGACTATTCCCATCAAGGAACCGATTGGCAAGAGTCCGCTGATGCAGAAACTGCGCGAACAGTTACAACGGGTAGCCGAACACGATAGCTGGGTGCTGCTCGATGGCGAACCCGGTTGCGGTATGAATGTTGCGGCCCGTTATCTGCACGCCATGAGCAAGCGCTGCACGCGTCGACTGGTTGAGGTGAATCTCGGCGCGCTCTCCGGCCAGCATTTTGCCCGCGAACTGTTTGGTTATGAAGAAAATGGCCGGGTTCACTATGGCCTGCTGGAACAGGCCAATGGCGGCAGTCTGTTGTTATATGAC
>WFVC01000189.1 GCA_015491815.1 Gammaproteobacteria bacterium
TTGCGATGGAAGAAGGCTTACGCTTTGCGATTCGTGAAGGTGGCCGCACCGTTGGCGCGGGTGTTGTATCCAAGGTTATTGAATAACAGATACAGGAGAAAAGATACAAGATACAAGGCATTCGCCTTTACTCTTGTATCTTTAACCTTGTGTCTAAATTTTTAGGCCAGTGGCTCAATTGGCAGAGCAGCGGTCTCCAAAACCGCAGGTTGGGGGTTCGATTCCCTCCTGGCCTGCCAAATTAGTTAGGCAACAGGATTTAGCCTGTTCCTTACGGATTTAAGATGGCAGACAAAATTAAACTTCTGATTGCACTCCTGTTAATGGCTGCGGGTGTGGTTGGCTTTTATTATTATGCAGATCAGGCATTACTGTACCGGGTGCTGGCGTTGCTCGCCGTGTTCGGTTTGGCGGCTTTTGTTGCATATAATACCGAGCTTGGCGCGAATACCTGGGGCTATGGTCGTAGCGCAATCATTGAAGTCCGTAAGGCTGTCTGGCCAACTCGGCAGGAAACCACGCAAACAACTCTGGTTGTCATGGCGATGGTTATTGTAATGGGCTTGATACTCTGGGTCTTTGACACCTTTTTACTTTGGGCGGTGAAACTGATCACCGGACAAGGAGGTTAAACGCGAATGCCCCAACGTTGGTATGTCGTACACGCTTATTCCGGTTTTGAGCAGCATGTTAAACGGGCGCTTGAAGAGCGGATAAAACTTCAGGGCCAGGAAGACAAGTTTGGCGAGATCCTCGTGCCCACCGAAGAAGTGGTTGAAATGCGGGATGGCCAGAAGCGGCGCAGCGATCGCAAATTTTTTCCCGGTTATGTGCTGGTGCATATGGAGCTGGATGATGACACCTGGCATCTGGTCAAGGATACGCCGCGGGTGATGGGCTTTATTGGCGGCACCAGCGACAAGCCGGCGCCAATTACCGATAAGGAAGCGGAAGCAATATTGAATCGCGTCCAGGAAGGCGCCGAACGTCCACGGCCGAAAGTTCTGTTTGAGCCGGGTGAAGTGGTTCGAATCAATGACGGTCCCTTCAACGATTTCAATGGCGTGGTTGAAGAAGTGGATTATGACAAGAATCGCCTGCGTGTCGAGGTGTCTATTTTTGGACGCTCTACGCCGGTGGATCTGGAATTTAGTCAGGTCGAGAAAGGCTAGAAACAGATACAAGGGAAAAGATACAAGATAAAAGTGAAGAGTATCACTTTGTATCTTTTCCCTTGTATCTGCATTTAAAAAGGGGAGCCTTAGCCAGGCGTTTGTACCCACACACATGAGGTGAAACATGGCCAAGAAAATCGAAGCTTATATTAAGCTGCAAGTCCCGGCGCAAGACGCCAATCCGTCTCCGCCTGTCGGCCCGGCGCTGGGTCAGCATGGCGTTAATATTATGGAATTCTGCAAAGCCTTCAATTCCCAGACCCAGGGTCTGGAAAAGGGCATGCCGGTTCCGGTTGTGATCACGGTTTACAACGATCGCAGCTTTACCTTTATCAAGAAAACCCCGCCGGCTTCCATTTTGCTGAAGAAAGCGGCTGGTATTCAGAAAGGTTCCGGCGTGCCGAACCGCGACAAAGTGGGTAAGGTGACTCGCGCCCAGCTGGAAGAAATTGTCAAGACCAAAGAACCTGATTTGACGGCGGCGGATATGGATGCCGGCGTACGTACTATTGCAGGCAGCGCCCGTAGTATGGGTATTGAGACGGAGGGTGTGTAAATGGCCAAATTAAGCAAAAAAGCCAAACTTATCCGTGAAAAGCTGGAATTCGGTAAAGCCTATCCTGCGAATGAAGCCTTTGAATTATTGAAGTCATTACCGAAAGCCAAGTTTACCGAGTCGGTTGACGTTGCGGTAAACCTCGGCGTTGACCCGCGCAAATCCGATCAGGTCGTGCGTGGTTCCACCGTACTGCCTCATGGCACCGGTAAAAGCGTGCGTGTTGCGGTATTTGCACAGGGCGATAATGCCGAGAAAGCCAAAGCCGCCGGCGCCGACATCGTTGGTTTTGAAGATCTGGCTGATGAAGTTAAAAAAGGCAATATGGACTTTGATGTGGTGATTGCCACGCCGGACGCCATGCGCGTGGTGGGACAGCTCGGTCAGATCCTTGGCCCGCGTGGGCTGATGCCCAACCCTAAAGTCGGCACCGTGACCCCGGATGTCGAAACCGCAGTAAGCAACGCCAAGTCCGGTCAGGTGCGTTATCGCACTGACAAGGGCGGCATTATTCACTGCGCCATTGGCAATGTTGAATTTGACGGCCAGAAGCTGAAAGAGAATCTGGAAGTATTGCTGGCGGCTTTGAACAAAGCCAAACCGGCTTCCGCCAAAGGCCAGTATATGAAAAAAATCGCTATCTCCACGACCATGGGGCCGGGAATCGCGATTGATCAGACAACCCTGGGTTGATCTGAAAAAAAGACTTTGTGGCCGTTGCCCTGCCAGGCGGCGTCCATCAAAGACCGCAGGTGTCCAAAGACGAGTTTTCGTTGCTGGAATTAAACATCCGGCCTGCGCAGATGGTGTGCCTTAGCCCAGATAAACTGGATAAGTACCTTCACGAAATAATTTTCTGCAAAATGCACAGAAAATTATTTCTAAGGCACTAAACAGATTTTCTGCAGAAGCTCACTAAACAAAAGGAACCTCGCCATGTGGTGAGGTTTGTCGTCCAACAGTAAAAGGTAAAACTTTTACGATAAACGGAGGTAGTTAGCGTGGCTCTCAGTTTAGAAGAGAAAAAAGCCATTGTGGCTGACGTCGCCGAAGTTGCTGCTAGCGCGCATTCTGCGGTTACCGCAGAGTACAACGGGCTGACATCAGAAGACATGACGGAACTTCGCGCGAAAGCGCGTAGTGGTGGTGTTTATCTGCGAGTGATTAAAAACACTCTGGCCCGGCGTGCTATCGAGGGGACGGATTTTGATTGCATGAAGGACACTCTGGTAGGTCCGCTGGTTATGGCGTTTTCTCAGGAAGATCCCGGTTCAGCGGCAAGAGTGTTGAAGGACTTTTCCAAAGAGAACGACAAACTGGTTATCAAGGCTCTGTCTGTCGGCGGTCAGTTACTGGCGGCCAACGAGATTGATCGGCTTGCCAGCTTACCGACCAAAGATCAGGCTATCAGCATGCTCATGTCGGTTATGCAGGCGCCAATTGGCAAACTGGCGCGTACTCTTAATGAAGTTCCCGGCAAACTGGTTCGTACCGTCGCGGCTGTTCGCGATGCCAAATAAATCTGAATTTATTCAGATTTATTCACCGTTATTTTAGTGTTTTAGGAGAAATAAAATGGCTGTATCTAAAGAAGATATTCTGGACACAATTTCCAATATGACCGTAATGGAAGTTGTTGACCTGATTGAAGCAATGGAAGAAAAATTCGGCGTTTCCGCTGCTGCTGCAGTTGCTGCTGCACCGGCTGCTGCGGGTGGCGAAGCCGCCGCTGCTGAAGAAAAAGACGAGTTTGACGTTGTTATGACCAGCTTTGGCGGTAACAAGATTGCCGTTATTAAGGCTGTTCGCGGCATCACCGGGCTGGGTCTTAAGGAAGCCAAAGAAATGGTCGAAGGCGTACCTTCCACCATTAAAGAAGCGGCTGCCAAGGCCGAAGCCGAAGACGTCAAGAAACAGCTTGAAGAAGCTGGTGCTGAAGTCGAACTTAAGTAATCTCGATTACTTCAGGCTTGATTCGTATCCTCCTCAATGGCGCGTTAAGCTGGCTGCGGCCGGTTATGCGTTCTATGGCGGATAACGAACCCATGCACAACGGGCTGACAGTCTTATACTGACTGTCGGCCCGCTGTGCATTCTCTGTTGTAAGTGATTACAACAGACCATTTTCAGATTAACAGTTACGCGCAAGGTGTCTAATGGGTTACTCGCTTACACAAAAGAAACGGATTCGCAAAAACTTTGGCCGTCGTCCCAGTATTCTCGATATTCCCTACCTGCTGGCTACACAGATCGATTCATTTCGTGGTTTCCTGCAACAGGATGTCCCGAAAGAAGAGCGTGAAGAGAAAGGGCTGCATGCTGCCTTTAAGTCCGTTTTTCCGATTACCAGCTATTCGGGTAATGCGTCGATAGATTATGTCGATTATCGCCTTGGCGCTCCGGTGTTTGATGTCAAGGAATGTCAGATGCGCGGCGTTACCTATGCCGCGCCCCTGCGCGTGACCCTGCGCCTGTTTATCTATGATAAAGAAGCCAAGACGCCGACTTTGAAAGAGACGCGTGAGCAGGAAGTCTATATGGGCGAAGTGCCGCTGATGACGGATAACGGCACCTTTGTCATTAATGGCACCGAGCGTGTCATCGTTTCCCAGTTGCATCGTTCGCCCGGCGTGTTCTTCGACCACGATAAAGGCAAGACCCACTCATCCGGCAAGCTGCTGTTTAATGCCCGCGTGATTCCCTATCGCGGTTCCTGGCTGGATTTTGAATTTGATCCCAAAGACTGCCTGTTTACCCGCATCGATCGTCGCCGCAAATTACCGGTGACCGTGCTGCTGAAAGCGCTGGGTTATAACAACGAGCAGATCATCGAACTGTTCTTTGAAAACAATGATTTCAAATTCACCAAAGACGGCATCACCATGAAGCTGGTGCCGGAGCGTCTGCGCGGCGATGTGGCGACGTTTGATATCAAGATTAAAAACAAGCTGCTGGTGGAAGAAGGCCAGCGCATCACCATGCGCCACATCCGCGAACTGGATAAAGCCGGGATAAAAACGCTGGCGGTTCCCGAAGACTATTTGCTGGAAAAAGTCATTGCCCACGATGTCATCAACACTGAAACCGGCGAAGTGGTGCTGCATGCGAATGATGAGATTACACCGGAACGTCTGGAACTGTTGAAAGAATCCGGCGTCAAAGAATTTCACACCATCTTTACCAATGATCTGGATCACGGCCCCTATATTTCCAAGACCCTGGAAATTGACACCACCACCACCCAGCTGGAAGCGCAGGTGGAAATTTATCGCATGATGCGCCCGGGTGAGCCGCCGACCAAAGAAGCGGCTGAAAATTTGTTCCACAATTTATTCTTCACCGATGATCGTTATGATCTGTCCGTTGTCGGACGGATGAAATTCAATCGTCGTCTCGGACGCAAGGAAGAAACCGGAACCGGGATTCTCTATGATTATTCCTATTTCAGTAAACGCACTGACGATATCTCGAAAAAACTGGTAGAAGAAAATGGTGAGACATCCGACATTCTGGATGTGATTCTGACCCTGGTCGGGATTCGCGATGGCAAAGGTCTGGTGGATGACATCGATCACCTCGGCAATCGCCGCATTCGTTCGGTGGGTGAAATGGCGGAAAACCAGTTCCGCGTGGGACTGGTGCGTGTCGAGCGTGCAGTAAAAGAGCGCCTGAGCATGGCCGAAGCTGATAACCTGATGCCACAGGAAATGATCAACGCCAAGCCGGTCTCGGCGGCGATTAAAGAATTCTTCGGTTCCAGCCAGTTGTCCCAGTTCATGGATCAGAACAACCCGCTTTCCGAAGTGACTCACAAGCGTCGTATTTCCGCATTAGGCCCGGGTGGTCTGACCCGTGAACGCGCCGGTTTTGAAGTGCGTGACGTACACCCGACTCACTATGGTCGTGTCTGCCCGATTGAAACGCCGGAAGGGCCGAATATCGGTCTGATTAATTCCCTGTCCGTGTATGCGCGCACCAACAAGTTTGGCTTTCTGGAAACCCCTTATCGCCGGGTCAAAAATGGCAAGGTGACGGATGAAGTCGATTATCTGTCGGCGATTGACGAGAGCGAACACGTTATCGCTCAGGCCAATGCGGAGCTGGATAACAGAGGCCGGTTTACCGAAGACATGGTGCCCTGTCGTCATCTGAATGAATTCACCATGGCCGCGCCGGACACCGTGGATTATATGGATGTTTCGCCCAAGCAGATTGTTTCGGTGGCGGCGGCGCTGATTCCCTTCCTCGAACACGATGACGCCAACCGCGCGCTCATGGGTTCAAACATGCAGCGTCAGGCTGTGCCAACCCTGCGCGCGCAGAAGCCGCTGGTGGGAACCGGCATCGAACATACGGTGGCGGTGGACTCCGGCGTATCGGTGGTAGCCAAACGTGGCGGTGTCGTCGATTCAGTCGATGCCGCGCGTATCGTGGTGCGGGTCAATGATGATGAAACCATTGCTGGTGAAGCCGGTGTGGATATTTACAATCTGACCAAGTATACCCGCTCCAATCAGAATACCTGTATCAACCAGCGTCCGCTGGTGCGTCCGGGTGAAAAGATTACCCGCGGCGATGTGATGGCCGATGGCCCTTCTACTGATATGGGCGAACTGGCGCTGGGTCAGAACATGCTGGTGGCGTTCATGCCCTGGCATGGTTACAACTTTGAGGATTCCATCCTCATTTCCGAACGGGTGGTGCAGGAAGATCGTTACACCACCATTCATATCGAAGAACTGACCTGTGTCGCCCGCGACACCAAGCTGGGTTCCGAAGAAATCACCGGCGATATTCCCAATGTGGGTGAGTCGGCGCTGGCCAAGCTGGATGAAGCCGGTATCGTTTACATCGGCGCGGAAGTGAAGCCGGGCGATATTCTGGTCGGCAAGGTCACCCCCAAGGGTGAAACCCAGCTGACCCCGGAAGAAAAACTGCTGCGCGCCATCTTTGGTGAAAAGGCCAGTGATGTGAAAGATACTTCACTGCGGGTTCGCTCCGGCATGATCGGTACGGTTATCGATGTGCAGGTGTTCACTCGTGATGGTCTGGAAAAAGATTCACGCGCCCGCTCAATCGAAGAGTCCGAACTCGAACGGGTGAAGAAAGATTTCAACGACCAGCGCCGCATTATGGAAGATGACGCCTATCAGCGTGTCAAAACCCTGCTGACGAACAAGGTGGCCGAATGGGGACCGAATCAGTTGAAGGCGGGATCCAAGATCACCGCAGGCTATCTGGAAGAGCTGGATCGTGAAAAATGGTTCGAAATCAATCTGAAGAATGATGAAGCCAATGCCCAGCTTGAAGCGATGGCCGATCAGATCAAACAGTTGCGGGTTGAGTTCGATGAAAAATACGAAGAAAAACGCAGCAAGCTGACCTCGGGCGATGATCTGGCGCCGGGCGTGCTGAAGATGGTCAAGGTGCATGTGGCGGTGAAACGCCGTCTGCAGCCGGGTGATAAAATGGCCGGTCGTCACGGTAACAAGGGTGTCATCTCCATGATCGTGCCGGTTGAAGATATGCCGCATACCAAAGACGGCGAGCCGGTGGATATCGTCCTTAATCCACTGGGCGTGCCTTCACGTATGAACGTGGGTCAGGTGCTGGAAACGCATCTGGGCTGGGCGGCAAAGGGACTGGGCAAGAAGATCAACGCCATGCTGCGCGCGCAGGAAAAAATTACCAATGTGCGCAAGTTCCTCGAAGAAGTTTATAACAAGACCGAAGGCCAGCATGAAGATCTGAAATCCTTTAGCGATGATGAAATCATGGAACTGGCGCGCAATCTGCGCGATGGCGTACCGATGGCGACGCCGGTATTCGACGGCATCAAGGAAACGGATATCAAACAGTTGCTGGAACTGGCGGATCTGCCGACCAGCGGCCAGACCAGACTGATTAACGGTCGCACCGGCGAAGAGTTCGAGCGTCCTGTTACCGTGGGTTATATGTATATGCTCAAACTCAACCATCTGGTGGATGACAAGATGCATGCCCGTTCAACCGGTCCCTACAGTCTGGTGACGCAGCAACCGCTGGGTGGTAAGGCGCAGTTTGGTGGTCAGCGCTTCGGGGAAATGGAAGTCTGGGCGCTGGAAGCCTATGGCGCCGCCTATACCCTGCAGGAAATGCTGACAGTGAAATCGGACGATGTGAATGGTCGCACCAAGATGTACAAAAACATCGTCGATGGCAACCATTATATGGAAGCCGGCATGCCGGAGTCCTTCAATGTACTATTGAAGGAAATTCGTTCACTGGGCATCGATATCGAACTGGAACAACAAGATTAATTCAGGGACGAGGAACGAGTGACGGGGGACGAGGCAAAAGCCTTTCCTCGTTACTTGTTCCTCGTAACTCGTCCCTTTATTCAGGAGTGACAACGTGAAAGATCTACTCAAGATCCTCAAGCAGCAGACACAAATGGAAGACTTTGATGCGATCCGCATCGGTCTCGCCTCGCCACAGAAAATCCGTTCCTGGTCCTACGGTGAAGTTAAAAAGCCGGAAACCATTAACTACCGCACCTTCAAGCCGGAGCGGGATGGCCTGTTCTGCGCCAAGATTTTTGGTCCGGTCAAAGATTACGAATGTCTGTGCGGCAAATACAAGCGCCTCAAACATCGCGGCGTGATTTGCGAGAAGTGCGGCATTGAAGTCACTCTGGCCAAGGTGCGGCGCGAACGCATGGGCCATATCGAACTGGCCAGTCCGGTCGCCCATATCTGGTTCCTGAAATCCCTGCCCTCGCGCATGGGCCTGATTCTGGACATGACCCTGCGCGACATCGAGCGGGTGCTGTATTTTGAAGCCTTTGTCGTGGTTGATCCGGGCATGACCGAACTGGAACGCGGGCAGTTGCTGACGGATGAAAGCTATCTTGAAGCGATTGAAGAATATGGCGATGAATTTGATGCGCGCATGGGCGCCGAAGCTATCCAGATTTTGCTGAGTTCGCTGAATCTTGAAAAAGCCTGTGAAGAAGTCAAAGAAGCCATGGGCGCCACCAAGTCCGAGACCAAGCTG
Organism: Gammaproteobacteria bacterium; assembly: GCA_015491815.1. Lineage (GTDB taxonomy): Bacteria > Pseudomonadota > Gammaproteobacteria > UBA6429 > Thiohalophilaceae > JAADGZ01. The sequence goes on from WFVC01000189.1 coordinate 8,767, forward strand.
AAAAAACTCGGCAAGCGCCTGAAATTGCTGGAAGGCTTCATCGCCTCCGGCAACAAGCCCGAATGGATGGTGATGACCGTATTGCCGGTGCTGCCGCCGGAACTGCGTCCGCTGGTGCCGCTGGAAGGCGGGCGTTTCGCCACCTCTGATCTGAATGATCTCTACCGCCGGGTGATTAACCGTAATAACCGTTTGCGCCGGCTGCTGGATTTAAATGCGCCGGACATTATCGTGCGCAACGAAAAACGCATGTTGCAGGAATCCGTCGATGCGCTGCTGGATAACGGTCGTCGCGGTCGCGCGATTACCGGCTCCAACAAGCGGCCGCTGAAATCACTGGCTGATATGATCAAGGGCAAGCAGGGCCGCTTCCGTCAGAACCTGCTGGGCAAGCGCGTGGATTACTCCGGGCGTTCGGTTATCGTGGTCGGGCCGACCCTGAAACTGCATCAGTGCGGCCTGCCGAAGAAAATGGCGCTGGAACTGTTCAAACCGTTCATTTTCAGCAAGCTGGAACTGCGCGGACTGGCGACCACCATTAAGGCGGCCAAGAAAATGGTCGAACAGGAAGGCACCGAAGTCTGGGATATTCTCGAAGAAGTGATTCGTGAACATCCGGTGATGCTCAACCGCGCGCCGACCCTGCATCGACTGGGCATTCAGGCCTTTGAGCCGACCCTGATCGAAGGCAAGGCGATTCAGTTGCATCCGCTGGTGTGTACCGCGTTTAACGCCGACTTTGACGGTGACCAGATGGCCGTGCATGTGCCGTTGTCGATTGAAGCGCAGCTGGAAGCGCGCACCCTGATGATGTCCACCAACAACATTCTTTCACCCGCGAATGGCGAGCCGATCATTGTGCCTTCGCAGGACGTGGTGCTGGGTCTGTATTATATGACCCGTGAATCCATCAACGCCAAAGGCGAAGGCATGGTCTTCCGTGATGTTAAGGAAGTGCATCGCGCCTACAATACCGGCGTAGTGGCGCTGCAGGCGAAGGTTAAAGTCCGGGTGACGGAAGTCATGATTGACGAAGACGGTCAGCGCACTGAAAAAACATCGATTAAAGATACCACCGCCGGTCGCGCGCTGCTCTGGGATATCGTTCCCGACGGGATTGCCTACGAGCATATTAATCAGGATATGAAGAAAAAAGCGATCTCCAACCTGATCAATACCTGCTATCGCGAAAACGGTTTGAAAGATACAGTAATTTTCGCCGACCAGCTCATGTACATGGGCTTCGCCTATTCGACTCGCGCCGGGGTGTCCTTCGGGGTCGAGGATATGATCATTCCCGAGGAAAAATACGAGATCCTGGCTAAAGCCGAAGAAGAGGTGCATGAGATCCAGGAGCAGTACACCTCGGGTCTGGTGACCATGGGTGAACGCTACAACAAAGTGGTGGATATCTGGTCGCGCACCAATGATCAGGTGGCCAACTCCATGATGGAGAAACTGGGCACTGAAACCGTGATCGACAAAGACGGCAACGAGGTCAAACAGAAGTCCTTCAACTCGGTGTTTATGATGGCCGATTCCGGCGCCCGTGGTTCCGCAGCGCAGATTCGGCAACTGGCCGGGATGCGCGGTCTGATGGCCAAGCCGGATGGTTCGATTATTGAAACGCCGATTACCGCCAACTTCCGCGAAGGTCTGTCGGTGTTGCAGTACTTTATTTCCACTCACGGCGCGCGTAAAGGTCTGGCCGATACCGCGCTGAAAACCGCCAACTCCGGTTACCTGACCCGGCGTCTGGTCGACGTCTCTCAGGATCTGGTCATCGACGGTGATGATTGCGGCACTGATAACGGTCTGCTGCTGGCCAGCTTGATTGAAGGCGGTGACGTGGTCGAACCCCTGAGTGAGCGCGTACTGGGTCGGGTTGTCGCCCGTGACGTACTGGCTCCGGACAGTGATGAGGTGCTGATTAAAGCCGGCACCCTGATGGATGAAAAATGGGTCGAGCGACTGGAATCCATGGGCGTGGATCACATGATGGTGCGCTCCGCGATCACCTGTGAAAATCATTATGGCGTGTGTTCGGCCTGTTACGGGCGCGATCTGGCGCGCGGACACCGGGTCAATCAGGGCGAGTCAGTCGGCGTGATCGCCGCGCAGAGTATCGGCGAACCGGGCACCCAGCTGACCATGCGCACCTTCCATATCGGTGGCGCCGCGAGTCGAGCGGCGGCGGCCAATAACATTGAAATCAAGAGCACCGGCACCGTGCGTCTGCACAATATGAAGACCGTGCAGCATGCGTCCGGCAACAACGTCGCCGTGTCCCGTTCCGGTGAAATCACCGTACTGGATGAACGCGGTCGTGAACGTGAGCGTTATAAGGTGCCCTATGGCGCGGTGATTAGCGCCAATGATGGCGATGCCTGTGAAGCCGGGCAGATCGTCGCCAGCTGGGATCCGCATACTCATCCGATTATCACGGAAGAAGCCGGTATCGTGAAATTCATCGATATCGTCGAGGGCGTGACCGTACAGAGCAAGGTGGATGAAATCACCGGTCTGACCAGTCTGGAAGTCACCGATCCCAAACAGCGCGGCACGGCGGCCAAGGATTTACGGCCAATGGTGAAACTGGTGAACGAAGACGGCAGCGATCTGATGATTTCCGGCACCGATATTCCCGCCAACTATAACCTGCCGTCCGGGGCGATTATCGGCCTCAAAGACGGAGACACGGTGGGCGTGGGTGACGCGGTGGCGCGTATTCCGCAGGAATCCTCCAAAACCCGTGATATCACCGGTGGTCTGCCGCGGGTGGCCGATCTGTTCGAAGCGCGTAAACCGAAAGAGCCGTCGATTCTGGCGGAAATCAGCGGCGTGGTCAGTTTCGGCAAGGAAACCAAGGGCAAGCAACGGCTGGTGATTACTCCGACTGAGGGTGAAGTTTATGAAGCCCTGATTCCCAAGTGGCGTCATGTCACCACCTTTGAAGGTGAGCAGGTGGAGAAGGGTGAAATGATCGCCGAGGGCGAGCCGAATCCGCACGATATCCTGCGTCTGCTGGGAGTCGAGGAACTGGCCCGTTATATCGTCAAGGAAGTGCAGGACGTTTATCGTCTGCAGGGTGTGAAAATCAACGACAAGCACATCGAAGTGATCGTCCGCCAGATGTTGCGCAAGGTTGAAATCAGCCATCCGGGCGACAGTTCCTTCCTCAAGGGCGAGCAGGTCGATCGCGCCCGTCTGCTGGAAGAAAACGAGCGTCTGAAAAAGGCTGATAAACAGCCGGCGCTGTTTAACGAAATGCTGCTGGGCATCACCAAGGCCTCACTGGCGACCGAATCCTTCGTTTCCGCCGCGTCCTTCCAGGAAACCACCCGGGTGCTGACCGAAGCCGCCGTGAGTGGCAAGGTCGATGATCTGCGTGGACTGAAGGAGAACGTCATCGTCGGTCGCCTGATTCCATCGGGCACCGGCCAGGCTTATCATGCCGAACGTCACCGTAAGCGCATGGAGATGCTGGCTCCGGCGGAAATGCTGGTGGAGACAGCAAACGAAATGCTGGATTCGGAAATATCCGCTATGGCGGAATCCGAATCTGATGGTAATAACGAAACGCAAACAGAATCCAGCGAGTAAGCTGCGGTTTGTCGTTAAACCTGCATCCGCATCCGGCTAAAAAGCCGGGGCGGACAGGCTGATATAATTTGAAAAGCTGGCGCCGGAAGGACGCCGGCTTTTTATATGTTCCGGGAATTTGTTGTGATCTCAGGGCGTAAATCTGCAATTCAGCGTTTTTCTTTGGTTTAAGGGAAAAAGATCCGCTTTTTCGAGGGGATCCGGTTGCAGAATTCGTCAGGATTCACTAAAATCTCGCGCCTTACGACAGGTCGGCCCTTGATAGTGACATCGAGGCTCGAGTCTGTCGTTTATTTTCTGGAGTTAAAAGAATTATGGCCACAATTAATCAATTGGTACGCAAGCCGCGCAAGCGCAAACTGGAAAAGAGCAACGTTCCGGCGCTTGAGGCCTGCCCGCAAAAACGCGGCGTATGTACT
>WFVC01000190.1 GCA_015491815.1 Gammaproteobacteria bacterium
TCCCAATACTGAACCGGATCGAGTGCGCAGCGAAGGCATCAGCGTCGATGGCGAACTCATCGTCGAATATCAGGCGCGCCGCGAGCATATTCAGAATCTCAATGAAGAAACCCTCACCAACACCCTGCAACGCCTGCTGCGCAGCGGCGAACAGAAAATCGTATTTATCAGCGGGCACGGTGAACGCAATCCCGCCGGTCAGGCCAACCATGACTACGGCCTGTTCAGCAAACAACTGGCCGGCAAGGGCATACAGACCCGCACTCTGACATTGACCGATAAAGCGGAAATTCCAGCCGACACCTCGGTGCTGGTCATCGCCGGCCCGCAACTCGATTACCTGCCCGGTGAAGTGAAACTCATACAGGACTACCTCGATCGCGGCGGCAACCTGCTCTGGCTGCATGATCCGGGTTCGCGTTATGGTCTTGATCCGATAGCCGAATCACTGGGCATCGATTTTGTCCCCGGCACCATTGTCGATCCCACCACGCAGGTGCTGGGCATTGCCGATCCCTCCTTTGCGCTGGTCACCGGCTACGGCAGTCATCCGATCGTTAAAGACTTTACCTATATGACTATTTTTCCACGCGCCGGCGGACTCACGCATTTTGAAAAGAACAACTGGAAGGCTGAAGTTTTATTACAAACAGTCGCGCGCAGCTGGTCTGAAACTTCCGCGCTGGAAGGCTCGGTCGCCTTTGATGAAGGCAGCGATACGCCCGGCCCGCTAACGATCGGCTTCGCCTTGAATCGCGCCAACGCCGATGTCGCTGAAAATAAAACCGAGGTTAAACAAAGCCGTCAACGGGTGGTCATCCTCGGTGACGGTGATTTTATTTCCAACGCCTATCTGGGGAATCAGGGTAATCAGGATCTCGGTTATAAAATTATCAACTGGTTAAGCCACGATGATAATTTTATTTCCATCCCTTCCAGCACCGCGCCCGATACCGAACTGGTGCTGGAAGAGCGCACCTGGTCCCTGCTCGGCCTGCTGTTTTTAATCGTCATCCCGGTGCTGTTGCTCGGCGCGGGCATTGTCATCTGGCTAAGACGGCGTAAACGTTAATGATGAATTCACGTACGCTGTTAAACCTTGCGCTTCTGCTCATCGTCATCCTGTTGATTACGGTGGTCGTACTCGAACCGGGCAAGACACCGGCGCCGGCGCCGGTATTATTGACCGGGCTTGAAAACAGCGATGTGCATAAAATAAAGATCCTGCGCAAGAACAAGGACAGCATCGAACTGGAGAAAATCGCCGGTCAGTGGCAAATGCGCGCGCCTTATTCATTAAGCGCCAACCGCTACAAAGTGGACTCCGTGCTGAAAGTCCTGAAAACAGAAACGGCTGCGCACTACGACATGAACGGGCTTGATCCCGCCCGTTATGATTTGCTTGATCCCGCCGTCAGCATGCGTATCAACGATACTCTGCAAATTGATTTCGGCAACCTCGAACCGCTGCAAAAACAGCGTTATGTGCGCATCGACAAACAGCTGTACCTGATTCCGGATTATTACTATTACCAGCTCATCGGCAGCAGCACGGATTATCTGAATCACGCCCTGATAAATGAAAATGAAAAAATCACCCGGCTGGAATTACCCGAACTAAGTCTGGCGCTCACTGATGGCAAATGGGCGGTTCGACCGGAAAATACGGATTACCCGGCCGACGCCTATAGCGATCTATTTAACGAATGGCAACATGCTCAGGCTATTGAATTGCGGCCACTGACAAAGAAACACGAGTCCACGGATAAACCCATACGGGTTTTTTTACAGGGCCGCGATACGCCGATCGAATACCGGCTGCAGCGAACCGAAGACGAATTTATTCTGCGTCGCCCGGATAAAAACATCGAATATGTGATGGCCGCCGACAAGGCCGATGCGCTGCTCAGTCTGCAAATGCGCAAGACTGACACAGACGACACGCCGGCAGAAAAATAAATTACCGCATCATGCCTGAGCTTCCTGAAGTTGAAACCACGCGCCGGGGTATTGAACCGCATTTATGTGAACAGACAATTACCCGAACCCTCGTGCGCAATCGTAAACTGCGCTGGCCCATCCCCGCCAAGCTCGCCACTGAATTACAGCAACAGCTTGTTCACTCCGTCAGACGCCGGGGCAAATATCTGTTAATCGATTTTGAACGGGGCACCTTGATCATTCATCTGGGGATGTCGGGCAGCCTGCGCATTCTGCCCATCGACAGCGCGGCGGAAAAACATGATCATTTTGAATTACAGCTCAGTAGCGGTCAGTGTCTGCGCCTGCGCGATCCCCGCCGCTTTGGCTGTGTGCTCTGGACCCGCCGTGATCCGTTCAAACATAAGTTGCTGGCTTCACTCGGGCCGGAACCGCTGCTGAAAGAATTTGACAGCGATTACCTGTACGCCCGCAGTCGCGCGCGTAAGCAGGCGGTCAAATCATTTATCATGGATAGTAAAATTGTGGTCGGCGTCGGCAATATCTACGCCAGTGAGTCGCTGTTTCTCGCCGGCATTCATCCGCAACGCGCGGCCGGACGCATCTCGGAAAAGCGTTATCAACAACTGGTCAGCGCCATTAAAAAAGTATTACAGGCGGCGATTCGTCAGGGCGGCACCAGCTTGCGGGATTTCACCGCCAGCGATGGTTCACCGGGCTATTTCAAGCAGCAGTTGAATGTCTATGGCCGGGCGGGCGAACCCTGCCCGCGCTGTGGGCGACCTATTCGTCAACAGACGATTGGCCAGCGCGCCAGTTATTACTGCCCGCATTGTCAAAAATAGTGGAATGGTTTTTTAAGGTTACAGGTATAACTGACCGATAAGTTCTATAATTAATCAGCTCGGGAAAAAACAGGAACCACATTGTGAAACTCACGTTTAAACTCATGCTGCTGGCGCTGATGCTGGTCGTGGTCAGCCCTTTTTTACTTCACGGCCCCAATGGCAAACCTATTCTGTCCTGGGAAAAACTGAACCTGCCGGATTTTTCCAGTCTCTTCAGTCAGAGCCGCAAGGCTGTAGAAACTATCGAGAAAATAAAATCCTCAGCGGATGACGCCCTGCCGGTCGAAACCGACGATGATACGACCGCCATCCACAAATGGGTGGATAAACAGGGCGTCTGGCATTTCTCTGACAAACAGAATCCGGAAGGCCACGATGAGGTCGTACGTATTAACACCAATCGGAATGTGGTTCAGGCCACGCCGGTGGCAAAAGACATCTCCGATGAAGAAGAAACCAAAACAGCGGCAAATGGTAAAGAAGATAAAAAAGAGGACGGCCCGGATATCCCCTTCCCAACCACCGTACCCATGAAAGACATACCCAAACTCATTAACGATACAAAGGCGCTGAAGGAAACCATGGACAAGCGTTACAAAGAACAACAGAAATTACTTGATAGCCTGAAGCAGCCTCAATAAATTTTAATCAGTCTAGCAGTGACTCCGCACCCAGCACCCGCAAACGGCGGCTAAAACCGGAACGAAGTCCTGATTGAATCTGTGAACTTTCGTTGGAAACAATTTCCAGGGTGTAGCTGGATGCAGCATTGGCGGCTTCAGTTTCAGGAAAGACCATAGTTTCACATTCGCTGCAAACAAAACGAAACATATTGCGCCCTAAATACACCATATCATTATTTTTCAGGCGCATGCATGAAACAGATTTCTTATTGACATAGGTCTTGTTGGTGCTGCCCAGATCATGAATAAAGAATTCACAGCCCACAGACGCATCATCAGATGGTTTGACTTCAATTAGCGCATGCTCCTTGCTGACATAAGCGTCCATCACACAGATATCATTATGGACATCGCTGCGGCCAATACGAATTACCGGTTTATCAATCGTAAAGCGGATGCCCGGCACGCCATTGGCATACTGAATTAATTCAGCCATTTTCTTCCCTCGCCCTGAATATCGTTATTTTAGAAGGCTTCCCCACGCGGGCGGTACAGATTACTGCAGCGCCTGAAAAGGTAACGTGAATTTGCTCACATTTTTATTGATATGCGACCCGGCAAATACCCCGGTTTTCAGCGCGAAGTCGAAACCAGCCCTCAGCACGAGCTGCTTTTCAGGCAGGTTTTGCTTATATTTGGAAGAATCCGGCCTAAATCAGGGGGAGTCAGCCTTTCGAGAGATTTTTTTCACCTGCGCCAGCCCTTCCCCGCGGGGATCGCTGGCGGCGCTAACCGAATGACGCGCTTTATCGAGGATCACGACCTGCATGTTGCCGTAGCGTTCACGCAGCTGTTTCAGTTTATGACCCATGCGCTGCAGGCCCAGTACTTCCCCGACAGTGAAAGCCTGAGTTTCAAACTGCACCACATCGGGCAGGTACTGGTGATGAAAGCGCGGCTGAGTGACGATGCGGCTGGCTGACTGGCCGTCGGTTGCGGCCAGAATCCCCTGCAGCACCATCGTAATTATGCGGCTGCCGCCGGGTGTGCCCAGAATCACCAGCCGATCCGGACCTTCAACAAAGGTCGGACTCATGCTGGAAAGCATGCGCTTGCCCGGGGCAATGGCATTGGCCTGCGCGCCGACCAGCCCGTAGGCATTCGGCGTCCCCGGTTTGGCGGAAAAATCATCCATCTCGTCATTGAGCAGGATGCCGGCGCCCTCGACCATGAAACCGGAGCCGAAGGGATAGTTAATACTCAGCGTCGCCGCGACCCGGTTGCCCTCATCATCCAGAATGGAAAAGTGCGTGGTGTGCCGGCCTTCCGGGATCGGCGCTGCCGGCTTCAATTCCCGACTCGGCGTGGCCCGTGACGGCGCGATGGTCTCTCGCAGGGAGCGCGCATAGCCCTTGCCGGTCAGACGTTCGAGCGGCACATCGACGAAATCAGGATCGCCCAGATATTCGGCTCGATCCCGGTAGGCTCGCCGCATGGCCTCAATCAGCAGATGCTTGCGCGCCACGCCCGTCAGCGAACGCAGACCGTCATTTTCCAGCATATTGAGCATCTCGATGATGGCAATGCCGCCGGAGGAAGGCGGCGCGGCCGAGGTAATGCGGTAGTCATACCAGCTCCCGGTCACGGGTTTGCGTTCCTTTATGGCATAGCTCTGCAGATCTTCGGCGGTCCAGATCCCGCCGGCTTTGCCGGTCGCCGCAATCAGCTTTTTGCCGACCTCGCCCTGATAAAAGCCGGCGGCGCCATGCGCGGCCATGGCTTCCAGCGTGCGCGCCAGATCCGGCTGCTTAATGATGTAATCCTCATGCGGCACTTCATCCCGATACAGAAAAACGGCGGATGCCGCCTTCGATGCGCGCAGCGCCTGCAGGCGAAACCGGGCCATACGCTGATAATGCGGCGTCACCCGGAAGCCTTCACGGGCGGCGCGAATCGCCGGCGCCAGCGAGGCGCTCAGGGGCAGACGTCCGTATTTTTTTGCGATATGCGCGAGCGCCGCCGGTTCACCGGGAATGCCCGCTGCCAGCGCGCCATCCATCGACAGGCCGGGGATCACATTGCCCTTTTCATCCTGATACATTTTTTCATGCGCCTGCAGCGGGGCGGTTTCCCGGCCATCGATCATCACCGCCTCATCCTTATCCGCCTGCTGCAGCAACCAGAAACCGCCGCCGCCCAGACCGGAACTGTAGGGCTCGACCACCGCCAGCGTCGCACTGACCGCCACCGCCGCATCAAAGGCATTGCCACCCGCTTCAAGAATTTCGAATCCAGCCGCCGTCGCCACCGGATGCGCGCTGGCAATACCCGCCGCATGCCTGGGTTCGGTATGACCGGAGGCAAATACCAGCAGGATAAACAGGCTTGTTATAATCCGCATCATTCCTATCGTTCCCTTTATGTTCAGACAAATAATTGCTTACTGCGGGGAATGCCCGCAAAGAGATCAAACCTTCTCACAACGATTACGGCCGTTTTCCTTGGCTTTATAAAGACCGCTGTCAGCGCGTTGAAAAATGGATTCCGGCGTATCGTCCTTGCGCGCTTCAGTCATGCCGCACGAGGCGGTAATCTCAACCCGCTTGCCGCGAAAGTGAAAAGCGCAACTCTGAATGATTCCCCGTAATTTGTCCAGCGACGGGTACGCTGCTTCAATATTCGTTTCCGGCATAATAACGGCAAACTCCTCACCGCCATAGCGCGCGGCAATATCCGTCTCCCGCGTATTTTCAGCAATGACGCTGGCGATGACTTTTAATACTTTATCACCGGCGACATGCCCGTATTGATCATTCACAGATTTGAAAAGATCCACATCCCAGACGCCGAGCACAAAGGGTGAACCGTAACGTTTGAATCGCGCCAGTTCATCGTGAATATATTGATCATAGGCTTTACGATTATATAAGCCGGTCAGGGCGTCCTGCATCGATTGCGCGCGCTCGGCTTCCAGTTGCTTACGCAGCGTGTCAATTTCATCTTCCGCTGCGCTCAGCTCTTTTTTCAGGTGTTCGGAAATATCCGTTGACTGCCGATCGCGCAACAGTTCGGCCTGTAAAAATTTATCCATGTGATCGCGAATAATGATCACTCGCGCCTGCACGTCCGTTTGCAGGGTCGCCAGATCAGCGGCCTTTTCCACCGACTGTTCGATGCCCCGGACTTCTTCTTCAACCGCCGCATTTACTTCCCGGGAACCCGTCAGGGATAATTGTTGCAGACGAACCGTTTGTTGCAGATCAGTATCAATTTCCTGCAAGCGTTCAGTGAGCTGCTGGAGAAAGGCTTCCAGTTCTTTTTTCTCATTGAAAATACGATCATGCGCTTCGGCCACCAGCGCCGCCGTGGCTTCCAGTCCCTGCGCCAGTTTTTCCTGCTCATAACAGGGTTGCAGACGTTGACGTATCAGCGCGGCTTCGACACAGAGATCATGAGGCAGGTCGAGCTGTTCCAGTAGTTCGATCAGGATGCCGGCTGCATAACTGATATCCTGCGCCGATATTTCGCTTGCAACGCCATCGTTAACTTCCTGACCGACATCCATGTCCGTATCGTGTGGCTCTGCCTTATCCGGCCTCGGGCTTTCTTTTTCCGCCTGAGCCGGCGCTTCTGCCGATGGCGCATCAGCAACGCTGTCCTTCTCATCCGCTGTCGATGAAAACAATTTTTTCAGGAAACCGGGTTTTTCCACCTGCGGCTTACCGGTCGGCGCGGGCGGAACGGGTTCGGATGGGTGTTTTTCAGTTTCAGTCTGCGCGGCTTTATTTGCTTCTTCACACTTTTTCTCAACCAGCACTTCCATGCTCAGACCGAGCAACTCAGCCATGTCCTTGACCAGTTCCGGAATATCTTTTTCTGATTTTGCCCGAGCGATGCGTTTGCGAAGATGGCGCTCCTGCCGCTGCAGCGTCGCCGGCACATTGAGTTCATCGAGCAGAATATTCAGGGTGTTGGCGGATTCAAATTCATGCGCTGGGCTTCGGGTTTTAATTTCAGCGTCGGCTTTGGCGATGGCGGCGGAAACATCGTTGATCAATGGCCGGAATTTAAGCGCGTTGTCTTCATAACGAAGATTGCTGCGCAACTTGTCCAGTTTCTTTTCCAGTTGTTCATCACTGGCGTCGGAGAGCAGGGTCAGGCGGGAGGCCAGCAGGCGCAACAGGGATTCAAGTTCTTCCCACTGTTTTTCTTTTTGTTCCAGCTCATCCAGGCTTTCATAATATTTGCGTTGCCATAGATCCGCCTTGCGACTGCTCTTATCACTCATCTACGCGCTCACTTGACCATCATCGAGTGATTCAGATAGTTTTCCAGTGACAGACCCTGATGCCGGTGGCGGGTCAGTTGAATGCCCGGCGGCAATTCTATCTCCATCGTCAGCGGCAAATGATCTGAAACTTCGTGATGCAGAGCACAGGCGCTTTTTACAATCAGATCCGAACTGACAAGAATGTGATCGATGTGATGTTGCGGACTCCAGCTGGGGAAGGTGCACATTTCATCGCGCGGTTCACGCAGCGAGGTTTTGTTAAACAGCAATGCCATTTCCCGGCTGTTAACCCGACAGTTCAGATCCCCCATGACAATGGCATGAGGGTAGTCGTTTACCTGTTCGGCGATATAGTCCAGTTGCCGGATGCGCGCACGCCGACTCAGAGCCAGATGTAAAATAAACACCGCCAGTGAATCGGTGTTTGACTCAAATACCGCCTTAATCGCCTGACGTCCGGGAATCACTCCCGGTAATTTCAGGTTCTCGACCTTGTTCGGTTTGAAATGACTGAGAAGCGCATTGCTGTGCTGGGCCAGCCGCCCCAGATTCCGGTTAACCTGATGATACCAGTAAGGGAAGTCGGCGCGTTCCGCAAGGTATTCCGCCAGATTGATAAAGTTACTGCGCAGGCTGCCGGCATCCACTTCCTGTAAACCGATGATGTCATATTGCTGAATCAGTCTGGCTGCCCGATCAAGATTCGGCAGCCGTTGTGAACAGGGAAGAATATGTTTCCAGCTGCCGGTGACATACTGACGCGGCCGGGACGTGCTAATCCCTACCTGAATGTTGTAACTCATGACACGCAGAATCTGTGCGGCTGATTTCTGCTCGGACATCGTACTTACCTGCTCGAAAATAAATGACGCATTAGAATTGAAGTATATCAGGCTGATAACAGCCTGACTGAGCGTTAGCGCAAATTCAAACCATCCGGCTCAATGCAGGCTCTGATCAGATCGGGCAGACCATTTCGCCCAGCTTGCTGGTTAGCTTAAGGTTTTCACTGTAATCCACCGGGCAGTCGATTACGCTGACCGTGTTATCGGCCAGCGCTTTTTTCAGCGTGGGTAACAAGTCTTCCCCCCGCTCGATGCGATAGCCTCTGGCGCCAAAGGATTCAGCATATTTGACAAAATCCGGATTCGTAAAATCGATATTGGATTTGCGCCCGAACTGATTCATCTGTTTCCATTCGATCAGGCCGTAGGCGCTGTCACTCCAGATCAAAATCACTATCGGGGTTTTTAACCGCAGTGCGGTTTCGATTTCCTGCGAGTTCATCATAAACCCGGCATCGCCGGTGACCGCCACGACCTTGCGATCTGGATAGGCCAGTTTGGCGCCAATCGCGCCGGGAACCGCAATCCCCATGCTGGCGAAACCATTGGAAATCAGACAGGTGTTCGGCAACTCGCAGCGGAACATGCGCGACATCCACATTTTATGCGCGCCCACATCGGAGATCGCGATATCTTCCAGCGCCATCGCCGTACGCAGATCCCAGATAATTTTCTGCGGCTTCATCGGCACGCTGTTGTCATCCTTGAAACTGTTCATGTCTTCGATCAGCGCTTCGCGCAAGGCGCGCATGGTGCTGCCGGTCGCCGGCGAGGCCACTTCCATAATGCGCAACAGGGAATGCTTGATATCCCCCACCACGCCAACATTGACCGGATAATAGGCGTCCACTTCGGCCGGCGATTGATCGATATGGATGATGGTGCGATCCTTGCTAGGGTGCCAGAGATAGGGATGGTACTCGACCAGATCATAACCGATGCAAATAATCACGTCGGCGCGGCTGAACCCACAACTAATATAATCATTGGCCTGCAGGCCGGCGCTGCCCAGCGCCATCGGATGCTTGAAAGGAATCAGTCCCTTGGCCATGAAGGTATTGGCGACCGGAATGCGCAGACGCTCGGCGAAGTCGGCCAGTTGCGCCCAGGCCTTATTCCGCACCACGCCATTGCCGGCGAGAATAATCGGGTTTTTGGCATTGGAAATAACATGCGCCGCCTGCTCGACTTTTTCGCGCGGCGGCTCGGGAATGGCCGGCTGTTTAACCGCAAGCGGCACATCGTCCACATCCATCTCGGCGATGTTCTCGGGAAACTCAATGAAACAGGCGCCGGTTTTTTCTGTTTGCGCCACCTTGAAAGCCTTGCGCACCACTTCACTGATAATATTCGGCGTCAGCAGGCGGGAAGAGTATTTGGTGATCGGTTGAAAGATCAATTGCAGATCCAGCACCTGATGTGATTCCTTATGCAGACGCTGGGTGCTGGCCTGTCCGGCAATCGCCACCAGCGGCGCATGATCCATATTCGCGTCGGCCACGCCGGTCACGAGGTTGGTCGCCCCCGGTCCCAGCGTCGCCAGACAGACCCCGGCCTTGCCGGTCAGCCGTCCATAGACATCCGCCATAAACGCCGCACCCTGTTCATGCCGGGTGGTGACAAACTTGATGGAAGAATCCAGCAGGGCATCCATGACATCCAGATTTTCCTCGCCGGGAATACCAAAAATGTATTCCACGCCTTCGTTTTCCAGACATTTAATAAAAAGTTCAGCTGCCTTCATGCGGGTCGTCCTCCATTGCATCCGTGTTTTATCCCGGCAAAAACCATACGACCAACGTCAGCCTTATGCTTTATGCCATTATGAAGTGCCTATCGGCCTGATTGTCATATTCTTTAAAAGCATACCCTTTTATCAGTCGATGTCTATTTTCCCGCTTCTTTTTTGATCAGATAATTCAACACCTCGATCATGCCCTTGCGTCCACCGGCCATCGGTCCATCGGTTAAATATTTGCCATTCACCACCAGCGCCGGCACGCCACTGATGCCATACTGTTTTGACAGAGCCTTCGCACGACGGACTTTTGCATCCACGCCAAAGGAATTAAAAACGCTGTCAAACTCCTTTGCTGAGACTCCTAGCTGCATAAATAATTTTTTCAACTCCGCCGGTGTATTCATGTGCTGTTTTTTCTTGTGTATCGCAGCAAACATGGCCGGGTGAAATTTGTCCATCACCCCGAGAAAATCTGCGCTGTAATAGGCCTTCGCATGGAATTCCCAGGTCTTGTTGAAAACCGCCGGAATACGGACAAATTCAACATTCTCCGGTTTGCTTTTCAGCCATTTATGTATATCAGGCTCCAGACGAAAACAATGCGGGCAGCCATACCAGAATAGTTCAACCACTTCGATCTTGCCCGCCTCAACCCGCGTCGGCACCGGTGATTTCAGGCGCTTGTATTCAATACCCTCATCATAATTACGCGCCGAAGCCGCTGAGAGAAATACGAACATCATGATCAATGTCAACCATGTGCGAAGGACGTTATGCATATTTATTCTCCAAATAAACTCAAAATCATATTCAACAGACCCTAAATAGCTGTTCCAAATACCTGTACACCTATGGAACAGCAGTGAAATTGTAGGTACGGCTTCAGCCGTACCGGTACGATTGAAATCGTACCTACAACAGGCTACGGTAATACTATAGTGCACAGGAATTAGAAACAGCTATTTAGCAAGTGACCCCACAATAACCCAGAGGTTCCTCAATAGTTACAGGCATAAAAAAAGGGCGGTAATATACCGCCCTTTTTTCGCCATCTACCAATTTGTGTCACCCGATGTTATCGCGTGACGACATCGGCGCCTGTATTTAGTGCATACCGGAAATAAATGCGGCGACAGCTTCAATTTCCTTATCGGTCATTTTAGCGGCAACACCACGCATCATACTGCCTGCATCATTCTTGCGCGCACCACTTCGAAAATCATTCAGGGCTTTCACAATATAGGGGGTATTCTGCCCACTCAACAGAGGGAACTTCGCCGCCGGGTTACCTGCTCCTGTTGGCCCATGACAGGCCATACAGGCGGCCACACCGCTGGCTTTATTACCGCCCCGGTAAATTTGGCCACCCAGTTCCGCCCTGGCCTCATCAGCCTTGCCTGTTTTCACTTTCTGAGATGCGAAAAACGCGCCCAAATCCGCCATATCCTCTTCGCTCAGGCTGGCAACCTGCGCAATCATCAGCGGCTCAACACGCGCGCCACTTTTGAAATCGGCCAGTTGCTTGGCGATGTACGAAGCATGCTGCCCGGCCAGCGCCGGCCAGGGCGGGTTCGTATTGCCATCACCATTCATGCCGTGACAGCTGAAACAAACCTGCGCTTTCGTTTTACCTGCTTCAACATTACCGGCAGCCTGACTGGCGCCGCTGACAAAAACAGATAACATCATCAATGAAAACAGAATTTTGAACTTCATGAGTTTTAACCAGGGTTGAGTTTAAATGTAAGATCGAAGCCGTGCGCTTAAGCGCACAAATCCAGAATTATTTAGCCTGGCTAACCATGTAGGCAACGGCGGCTTTTACATCGGCGTCACTCAGATCAGCGCGACCGCCCTTGGCCGGCATGACGCCTTTGTCACCCTTGAAGCCATGCAGCGCATGTTTTTCCAATGTTGCGATACCCTTTGCGATACGCGGCCCCCAGGCGGCCTTGTCGCCAACTTTAGGAGCACCAGCAGCGCCTGTGCCATGACATGCAAAGCAGGCAGCCTGGAAAGTTTTCTGGCCATCGGCCTGTGCAGTAGTAACAGAAGCCATCAAAGCAACCGTAGCGGCAGTGGCAATCATCAGATTTTTCATTATGGATCTCCTAAAATTCTTTGTGAAATGTTGTAAAAGCGTTATCAAACGTAAATACAGGTCGTTTTATTCATCACTGTGTTCTAGTTAACGGATACCCATCAGGCTAAAATCAGCACCTCCACACCTGAATAGCGATCAGGCGCGGCTTTTATACAAGAAGCCTGCCATTTGATCAAGCTTAGGATTATATCTCACTCCGGTATTTGACGTACATCAAAAAAATGACTCAATAACCATCCAGTTAGCTCGGGAATGAATGTGCAAAACCCCTTTTCCAAAATCAATTTTCTGACCAGCGTTCCCAGCCCGGCTCAGGCGCCGGCCGACGAGGGGCGTGAAGTAGCCTTTGCCGGGCGCTCCAATGCCGGTAAATCCAGCGCGCTGAACGCCATCACCGGACGCAAGGCGCTGGCCCGCACCAGTAAAACCCCCGGCCGCACCCAGCATCTGGTCTTTTTTGCGCTGGATGAACAGACCCGGCTGGTCGATTTGCCCGGCTATGGTTACGCCAAAGTCCCCGAGCACGTCAAACACAAATGGGGACAGGCCATGACGAAGTACCTGAACTCGCGGCAGTCGTTGCAGGGACTGGTGCTACTGATGGATGTGCGCCACCCTCTGACCGAGTTTGACCAGCAAATGCTGGCATGGTGTCAGCATGCGCAAATGCCGGTGCATATTCTGTTGACCAAGGCGGATAAACTCAAACGCGGACCGGCCAAAAGCGCGCTGCTGAAGCTGGAAAAAACCCTGGAAAAATATCCGCTGGTCACGCTGCAGTTATTCTCCGCGCTAAAAAAACAGGGTGTCGAGGAAGCCCGCAACGCGCTCATGCAATGGCTTGAGATCACGGATAATAAAAACGGACAGACAAAAAAAACCCCGAATTAGATTTCAGGGATGTAGGGTAGGATAACCCGGGGTTAAAATTTTCTATCGCAAACTGCCATCATCGAAACAAGGAAGGTGAGGACTGACACTAAGCTTAGGCGAAGTTTATTTTATTACCGCCGTTGAACTGTTAAATATTGCAAATCCAGAGCAAATAACTCAATTATTGACGGGCTAAAACCTGCGGACATAAAAAAACCCCGGAAGTAATTGGGGATTAACCTTCCGGGGTCAAATAACCCGGCATTGGGGACCGGGGGGTTTACAATTCCCACCAGGGAGGGTGTGGGAATTATGCGTTGCTGCACGGTAACTATGACTGAGGCGTTTCAAAAAAGTTCAAACTATTTTTGCGTGCTTCAAAAATTAACCACAACCGTCACTGGGGCGCAGAGTCTAATCTTTCTACCGGGCACCGCCCCATCAGTGCGCTTCATCCCAGTTATCACCCACGCCCACATCCACCACCAATGGCACCGCCAGCTCGGCGGCCCCCGCCATGCTGTTTTTAATAATATCCACCGATTCCTGCAAAATATCCTCGGCTACCTCAAACACCAGTTCATCATGCACCTGCATAATCATGCGCACATTCATGCCGGTAGTCTGCAACACCCTGTCCATTTCAATCATCGCCCGTTTGATAATGTCGGCGGCAGTGCCCTGCATGGGTGCATTGATGGCGGTGCGCTCGGCATACTGACGACGCATGGCGTTGCGCGCGTTGATTTCCGGCAAATACAGGCGACGGCCGAATACGGTTTCCACATAGCCCTGCGCGCGCGCCTGTTCACGGGTCTGCTCCATGTACGCCTTCACGCCGGGGTAACGGGCAAAATATCGATCCACATACTCCTGCGCTTCACTGCGCGAAATATCCAGTTGCCGCGCCAGTCCAAAGGCCGACATGCCGTAGATCAAACCAAAGTTGATGGCCTTGGCCGAACGCCGTTGTTCCTTGCTCACCGCGTCCGGCGCCACGCCAAACACTTCGGCGGCGGTGGCCCGATGAATATCTTCACCGGCGGCAAAGGCCCGGAGCAATCCCGCATCCGCTGACAGATGCGCCATGATGCGCAATTCAATTTGCGAATAATCCGCCG
Source organism: Gammaproteobacteria bacterium (assembly GCA_015491815.1). GTDB lineage: Bacteria > Pseudomonadota > Gammaproteobacteria > UBA6429 > Thiohalophilaceae > JAADGZ01. Next base: position 14,388 of record WFVC01000190.1, read on the forward strand.
CCAGCATGCGATAGCCCGCCTCGGGAATAAAGGCCTGACGAATGCGCCGACCTTCTTCGGTGCGCACCGGAATGTTCTGTAAATTAGGATCAGAGGATGACAGTCGTCCGGTGGCCGCCACCGCCTGATGATAGGAGGTGTGCACCCGACCGCTATCGGCATCCACCTGCAGCGGCAGCTTGTCGGTATAGGTGGATTTCAACTTGCTCAAGGATCGGTATTCCAGAATCAGCTTCGGCAGGGGGTAGTCGTGCGCCAGTTCCTGCAACACGGATTCGGCGGTAGACGGCTGACCTTTTGGGGTTTTTGATTTTACCGGCAGCCCCATTTTCTCGAATAAAATAGTCTGCAACTGCTTCGGCGAACTCAGATTAAAGGGCTCGCCGGCCAGATCATAAGCCTGTTGCTCCAACGCCTGCAGGCGCGTCGCCAGTTCTTCACTCTGCTGTTTGAGCATCCCGGTATCCAGACGAACGCCGGTGCGCTCCATGCGCGAGAGCACCGGCAGCAGCGGCATCTCTATTTCACGAAATATCTTTTCCAGCGCGGGAATCGCCTGCAACCGGGGCATCAGCTTTTCATGCAGGCGCAGGGTAATATCCGCATCTTCCGCAGCGTAAGGCGCCGCCACCTCGATGGCGACCTGATCAAAGCGGATCTGTTTGGCGCCCTTGCCGGCCACGTCTTCAAAATGAATAGTCTGATAAGCAAGATGTTTGAGCGCCAGCGTATCCATATCATGACGACTGGCGGTGCTGTCGAGCACATAGGATTCGAGCATGGTGTCGTATTCGATCCCCTGCATATCAATCTGATAACGCGCCAGCACGCTCATATCATATTTCAGATTCTGCCCCAGCTTGGCCTGCTGTGGATCCTCGAGCAGCGGCTTGAACTGCGCCAGCACCGCATCGCGATCCAGTTGTGGCGGCGCGCCATCATAACAATGCGCGACGGGCAGGTAGGCCGCTTCACCCGTTTTCACTGCAAAGGACAGCCCCACGATTTCCGCCTGCATATAGTCCAGACTGGTGGTTTCCAGATCAAAGGCAAACACTTCGGCGGCCTTCAGTTTTTCCAGCCATGTCGTTAAGGCCTCGGCGGAAAAAATCGTTTCATAGTCCGCCTCATCCGGAGTGGAATGCGCCCCGGCGTTGGCGTCTGCGCCATTGCGTTCATCGAGGACTTCCGCCAGCCAGCTTTTAAATTCATAGTCTGAAAATAGCTGTTGCAGTTTCTCCTGATCCGCCTCACCGCGTTGCAGCTCGTCGATCGAGACATCCAGCGGCACGTCACATTTGATCGTCACCAATTGCCGCGACAGGGGGATCTGTTCGAGGCTGTTGCGCAGGCTCTCGCCCACCTTGCCCTTAATCTCATCGGCATGCGCCAGCAGCTGATCGAGGCTGCCATACTGATTCAGCCATTTGGCGGCGGTCTTGGGGCCGACTTTGGGCACACCGGGGATATTATCCGAGGTGTCGCCCACCAGGGTCAGATAATCGATAATCTGTTCCGGGGCCACGCCGAATTTTTCCCTGACGCCCTGCACATCGCTGATGCTGTCAGTCATGGTGTTAATCAGGGTAACGT
>WFVC01000191.1 GCA_015491815.1 Gammaproteobacteria bacterium
ATCTTATTTAATATTCCTGAACAAATCAGGCGCGGTCAGCAGGGCGCAACAGCAATTCAGTTGCTGGACGCCATGCGCCGTCCCCTGCTGGCCATCGAACATAGCGAACTGAATAATGCACTTAGCAACACTCCCCGTAGTAAGGAAAAACAGGCTTTTAAGCAAAATATTGCGACAATCCAGACGCTGCTCGCTCAATACCACAAAACCAGCCGTTACAATGCGAAGCTGATGGACAATGTCGACACACTCAGTATTTTAATTAACGACTGGGTTGCCTCAGAACAGGCCGAGCGTGACACGCCGACTGATACTAAGCCCCCTTCCCTGCCGCCCCATCTACTCAAAGCTCGTCTGCGTCTGCTTCACACTCTCACCGTGCTTGCCGAAGGTGAGGCGCCGATCCATGCAGACATCGAACAGGGACAATCCGCCGAACGCCTGCTGCAATGGGGGGGCGCTGCTCTGCTTGTCTATTTATTCCTGCTCTTTATTCTTTTCCAGCGCTTCCGGGAAAAGGAATTATTAAGCCACCATCAGGCACTGAAACAGGCGCAATCTGAACTTCAGCGACGGGAAAATTATCTGTCTTTGACTCTCAATAGCATCGGTGACGCCGTCATCGCTACGGATGCAAAAGGGAATATTATTCGCATGAATCCGGTGGCGGAAAACCTCACCGGCTGGCGACAGGATGATGCTCAGAACCGCCCTCTGCCCGAGGTGTTTAATATTATTAATGCCCATACTCGCAAGGCAGTTGATAACCCGGTGGAAAAAGTGCTCGCCAGCGGCCAGATTGTGGGACTCGCCAACCATACCGTACTCATCGCCCGGGACGGCAGTGAATACCAGATTGCTGACAGTGGCGCGCCCATTACGGACGCATCGGGCAAAATCCTCGGCGTCATTCTGGTGTTCCGCGATGTCACACAAGAATACCAGCAGCAGGAGGCCTTACGCAAAAGTCAGCGCAATCTTACCGAAGCCCAGCAGCTTGCGCATATCGGCAACTGGGAGCTGGATCTGGTCAATGACACGCTCGAGTGGTCGGATGAAATTTATCGTATATTTGAAATTGATCCGGACAAATTCGATCCCACCTACGAAAGCTTTCTCAATAGCATCCATCCGGATGACCGTGAACGCGTGAATCAGGCCTATACCGATTCACTAAAAAACAAACGCCCCTATGACATCGCTCATCGTCTGTTAATGAAAGATGGCCGGATCAAGTATGTCCATGAATTTTGCAAAACCAATTTCGATGAAAATGGCAAACCATTGCGCTCGATCGGTCTGGTGCAGGATATTAGCGAACGCAAAAAAATTGAAGACGAGCAGCTCAAATCAGCCAGAGAATGGCAGCAGGCTATGGACTCGGTTGAGGACGCCATTTATCTGATTGATCTTGATGATCGGGTTGTCCGCGCCAATAAAAGTTTCTACCAGCTCACTGGTCTAAAACCAAAACAGGTCATTGGCGAAAATATTAATCGAATCATGCACCCCGAGGGTGAACCAACGCCCTGCCCGGTATGCCGAGCCAGAAAGGCCCGTGAAGACACCATCCTGGTCATGGAAAAAAACCATCCGGATAATCCCACTGGACGTCCGATTGAAGTCATACTCAGAGTAATTCGCAATGCACATGAAGATCCGATTAGCATACTCATGAGAATGCGAGATCTAACCCGACAACGTGAAATTGAAAACAGGCTGCGCCAACATCAGGAACAGCTTGAAATTGAAGTCGAAAAACGCACCGCCGAACTGACTCAGGTCAACAGGGAACTGGAATCATTCAGTTATTCAATTTCCCATGATCTGCGCGCACCGCTGCGCGCGATTAATGGTTTTGCTGTCGCGATCAGTGAAGATTATGCAGACAAGCTTGATGATACAGCCAATGACTATCTGACTCGCATTTCAGCCGGCGCCAATCGCATGTCGGTGCTGATAGATGATTTGCTCATGCTTTCGCACATTAATCGTCAGGAACTCAACAAAACCAGCTGTAACCTGAGCGAAATGGCCGAAAGTATTCGCGAACAATTCTCGGAACAATCTCCGCATGATAATGTAGAGTGGAAAATTCAACCACAACTTGGCGTAAACGGCGACAGAAATTTAATTCGTATTGCGTTGGAAAATATGTTCAGCAATGCATTGAAATATTCCAGCAGAAAATCCCATATTATTATCGAATTTGGCTGTCAACAACAGGGCGACAAAAAAGTATTTTATATTCGCGACAATGGCGCCGGCTTTGACATGCAATATATTGATAAATTGTTTGGCCCGTTCCAGCGTTTGCATGGCCGGGAATTTGAAGGAACCGGAATTGGTCTGGCCACCGTGCAACGGATTATTAACCGGCATGGCGGA
>WFVC01000192.1 GCA_015491815.1 Gammaproteobacteria bacterium
GGGCTCGGAGATGTGTATAAGAGACAGTCCGGCTGAGTCTCCACTGGTTAAAATCCGCAACCTGAGTTTTTCCCGGGGCGCGCGCCGGATCTTTGATGGTATCGATCTGGATATTCAACGGGGCAAGGTGACCGCGATCATGGGGCCGAGTGGCACCGGCAAGACCACGCTGTTGCGGCTTATCGGCGGTCAGTTGCGTCCGGATGCGGGCGCGGTTGAAGTCGACGGTCAATCGGTTCCGCTGCTTGGCCACCGCCAGCTTTATCAGTTACGCAAACGCATGGGCATGTTGTTTCAGAACGGCGCCCTGCTCACCGATATCAATGTATTTGATAATGTCGCCTTCCCCCTGCGCGAACATACCCGCCTGCCTGAACGTCTGATTCGCACTCTGGTGTTAATGAAACTGGAGGCTGTCGGTTTGCGTGGCGCGCGGGATCTGATGCCCAGTGAATTATCCGGCGGCATGGCGCGTCGGGTGGCGCTGGCCCGCGCGGTGGTGATGGATCCCATGATTATGATGTATGACGAACCCTTTACCGGACAGGATCCTATTTCAATGGGGGTGCTGGTGCGCCTGATTCGTTCGTTGAACGATGCGCTGGGATTGAGCAGCATTATCGTCTCACACGACATTCAGGAGACGGCGGCGATCGCCGATTACATCTATTTATTGTCCGGCGGCAAAGTAGTGGCCGAAGGCACCACGGAAGATCTGTATGCTTCCGAATCCGAATGGGCGCAGCAGTTTTTGCAGGGAGAACCGGATGGGCCGGTGCCCTTCCATTATCCGGCGCGGGACTTCAGTGAAGACATGCTGGATCTGCCCGGCGGGGAGCAAGCGCATGCTGGATAGTCTGCAAAGTTTGGGCAGCAAGGCGCTGGACTTTTTTCAGCGACTGGGACGCGGACATATTTTATTGCTGCGTATTCTGGCGGGTTCTCATACTCTGCTGTCCCGTCTGGGACTGGTTGTGAATCAGATCTTCTCCGTCGGAGTGCTGTCCCTGCTGATTATTCTGGTTTCCGGGCTGTTCGTCGGCATGGTGCTGGGACTGCAGGGCTATAATACGCTGGTGGATTTTGGCGCCGAGGAATCACTGGGTGTGGTGGTTTCCCTGTCGCTGGTGCGTGAGCTGGGGCCGGTGGTCAGCGCCCTGTTGTTTGCCGGACGCGCCGGCTCGGCGCTCACGGCCGAAATCGGTTTAATGAAAGCCACCGAACAACTTTCCGCGATGGAAATGATGGCGGTGGATCCGGTGCGCCGGGTGCTGGCTCCGCGTTTCTGGGCCGGGGTGATTTCCATGCCGCTGCTGGCGGCGATTTTCAGCGCGGTGGGCGTGATTGGCGGTTACTTTGTCGGCGTGGGACTGCTAGGCGTGGATGAAGGCGCCTATTGGTCGCAAATGCAGGCCAAGGTCGATCTGCATGAAGATATTTATAACGGCGTGATCAAGAGCATCGTGTTTGGCGTCGTCGTCACCTGGATTGCAATCTTTGAAGGCAATGATGCGATGCCGACTTCAGAAGGGGTTAGCCGCGCCACCACGCGCACGGTGGTGCACTCCTCACTGGCGGTGCTGGGGCTGGACTTTATTCTGACCGCGCTCATGTTTGGAAACTGAGCACATACGAAAAAATTTAACAATGGAGAAGAAACCATGACTTCGCGTATGACTGAAATCTGGGTGGGCATTTTTGTCGCCGCCGGTATGGCGGCGCTGTTCATGCTGGCGATGAAGGTCAGCAACCTGAGCACCTACAATAGTGGTGAGGGCTTTGATGTTATCGCCCATTTTGAAGACGCCAGTGGTTTGAAAGTGCGCTCACCGGTGACCATGGCCGGGGTGCGCATTGGCCGGGTTAAAGACATTCAGTTTGATGATCAGACCTTTGAGGCGGTGGTCACCATGCGTCTGGAAAAGCGCCACAATACCCTGCCGCAGGATACTTCAGCGAGTATTTATACCGCCGGTCTGCTGGGCGAGAAATATGTGGGACTGGAGCCGGGCGCGGGTTCCGACCATTGCGAGGAACTGGCGCTGGAAGCGGAACTGGAAGGCGAGGAATTTAATCCGGCTGACTGCAAGAATGATGCGGGTAATAAGGTGCTGCGTGATGGTTCCCGGATTGTGCTGACCCAGAGCTCGATGGTGCTGGAAAAACTGATTGGTCAGTTTGTTTCCCGCTTCCTCAGTGACAGCGAGGTGGAGGATAAAAAATGATGCGCCAGCTTTTTTACAGTTTAATTTTAATACCGTTATTGCTGCTGAACAGCAGTCCGGCGCAGGCCGTAGAGGCGCCGGATGTGCTGGTGAAAAACACCACCGAGAAAATGCTCGCGGCGATGGATGCAAAGAGCAAGGATCTGGAGGAGGATCCGACGCTGATCTATGGGCTGGTAAGCGATATTGTTCTGCCGCATTTTGATTTTGTTCGCATGTCGCGCTCGGTGCTGGCGAAAAACTGGAAAAGCGCCAGTCGTGAGCAGAAGCTGGGATTTGTGCGCGCCTTCCGGGATTTGATGGTGCGCACTTACGCGGTCGCCCTGCTGGAATACACTGATCAGAAAATCCATGTTCTACCCGTGAAAATGAAAGCCGGGGATAAAAATGTCACGGTGCGCATGGAAGTGCTGCAAAATGGTAAGCCGCCGGTGATCATTAACTACCGTCTGGGACTGAAGAAAAAAGGCTGGAAAGTCTATGACATCACCGTGGACGGAGTTTCCCTGATTGCCAATTACCGCACTTCCTTCGCGGCTGAAATCAAACAGCAGGGACTGGATGCGCTGATTGCCAGACTGGAAAAACGCAACGAAAAGGTCGAAGGGTGACTGCGCCACAACTGACAGAAGACGGGAAGACCCTGGCTATTTCCGGTGATCTGGATCGGGAAACCGTGCCGGATCTCCTGCCCCGGCTTGCCGCTCATCTAACGCAGCATGCGGGCGAGCAGGTTTGTATCAATCTGCAGGGCGTGACCCGCAGCGATAGCGCCGGACTGGCGCTGCTGGTGGAATGCCGGCGTCTTGCGCGTTTGCAGCAGGGCCGGTTGTGTTTTGAAGCGTTGCCGGAACAAATGCAACACATGGCGCAAATTAGCGGCCTAACTGACTTTCTGCAGTGAAATTAGCGCGCATGGGTAATTAACGCAGAGAACGCCGAGGCGCAAAGACGCAGAGTTTGTATGCTTTTGATTGTTAAAGATTTTATCTCGGGGTCTCGGCGCCCCGGTGTTCTCTGCGTTTAATGCAATCCCCTGCATCGTATGAAGGCTGATTGGATTTCCCCCTCGCAGTCGTCTTTTTTTCTACCCGTTTCCATTATATACAGGCTAAAATACGCGGCTGTTTATTTAGCGAAGGGCGTATAGGCATGAATCCCGAAGATGTAAAAAAACTTATCGAAGCCGGTTTGCCGGATTGCGAGATCACCGTAACCGGCGATGGCAGCCATTTTGACGCCACCGTTGTCGGTGAGGTGTTCGCCGGACTGTCGCCGGTGAAAAAACAGCAACTGGTTTATGCAACGGTGTCGGACAAAATCACCAGTGGCGAGGTGCATGCGCTGTCGATCAAAACCTATACGCCTGATGAATGGGCGACCGCCAGCAAGTTGCAAATTTCCTGATGGATAAACTGCTGATAACGGGCGGAACCCGGCTTGAGGGTGAGATTCGGATTTCAGGCGCGAAGAACGCCGCCCTGCCGATCATCGTCTCGACGCTGCTGGCGGATGAGCCGGTGACGATCTGTAATGTCCCGCATTTGCATGACATCACCACCACCATGGAATTGCTCGGCCGCATGGGCGTGCAGATCACCATCAATGAAAAAATGAGCGTGGAGGTGGATTCCAGTACGATTAAAGAACTGGTGGCGCCTTATGAACTGGTGAAAACCATGCGCGCCTCGATTCTGGTGCTGGGTCCCTTACTGGCTCGTCACGGTGAAGCGGAAGTGTCCCTGCCCGGTGGTTGCGCGATTGGTTCGCGGCCGGTGAATCTGCATATTCACGGACTGGAGGCTATGGGCGCGGACATCACAGTTGAAAACGGCTATATCAAAGCGCGTTGCAAACGCCTCAAGGGCGCCAAGCTGGTGATGGATCTGGTCACCGTGACCGGCACTGAAAACCTGATGATGGCGGCGACCCTGGCGGAAGGAACCACCATTATCGAAAATGCCGCGCGTGAGCCTGAGGTGGTGGATCTGGCCAATTGCCTCAACTGCATGGGCGCGAAGATATCCGGCGCCGGCACCGACACGATTACCATCGAGGGGGTGGAACGTCTGGGCGGGGCGCATTACAAGGTGCTGCCTGACAGAATTGAAACCGGCACCTTTCTGGTCGCCGCGGCGATTACCGGGGGAAAGGTCAAGCTTAAAGATACCTCGCCGGGTTTGCTCGATGCGGTGCTGGCCAAGTTGCAGGAGGCCGGGGCGGATATTGAAACCGGCGAGGACTGGATCAGTCTGGATATGCACGGGCGGCGGCCAAAATCTGTCGACATCTGCACCGCGCCTTATCCGGCATTCCCCACGGATATGCAGGCGCAGTTCACGGTGATGAATGCGCTGGCCACCGGTTCCGCGGCGATTACCGAAACCGTGTTTGAAAACCGTTTCATGCATGTGCAGGAACTGCAACGCATGGGCGCGGATATCAATCTGAAAGGCAATACGGCGTTTAGCGCCGGCGTGGACGAGCTCAATGGCGCGCCGGTGATGGCGACGGATTTACGCGCCTCCGCCAGTCTGGTGATTGCCGGGCTGGTGGCGCGAGGCGAAACCGCCGTCGAGCGTATTTACCACATCGATCGCGGTTATGAATGTATCGAAGAGAAGTTGCAACTGCTGGGCGCGCAAATCCGCCGGGTGCCGTCTTGAAATCAGGGACGAGTTGTCGGGGAAAACAAACGAAAACTATGAAAACAGAACTAACCATCGCCCTGTCCAAAGGCCGTATTTTCAAAGAAACCCTGCCGTTGTTAAAGCACGCCGGCATCGAACCGCTGGATGATCTGGCGACCACGCGCAAGCTGATTCTGGATACCAACCGGGAGGATGTGAAGCTGGTGATCATCCGCGCCTCAGACGTGCCGACCTATGTGCAGTACGGCGCCGCCGATCTGGGCATCGCCGGTAAAGACGTGCTCATGGAACACGGCGGAGAGGGGGTGTACGAACCGCTGGATCTCAACATCGCCCGCTGCAAACTGATGACCGCCGGTTTCAAAAATGCAGAGCCGGTGAAAGGCCGTCTGCGGGTGGCGACCAAGTTTGTTAATTGCGCGCGGCGTTTCTTTGCTGAAAAGGGCCAGCAGGTGGAAGTGATCAAACTTTATGGTTCGATGGAATTAGCGCCCATCGTCGGACTGGCCGATTGCATTGTCGATGTGGTCGATACCGGCAATACCCTGCGCGCCAATGGTCTTGAACCCAGAGAACACATCGCCGACATCAGTTCGCGCCTGATCGTCAATCGGGCTTCCATGAAAATGAAACATGAGCGGGTTAAACAGTTTATTGATTTAATGGCCGAGGCGGTGAGGAAATGAAACAGCTTGATACGCGCAGCGCTGATTTTTATGCCGAGCTGGATGCGATGCTGGCATGGGAAAGTGTGGCCGATGATGCGGTGCAAAATACAGTCAAAGAGATCCTTCGTGATGTGCGCGTGTGCGGCGATGCTGCGGTGCTCGAATATACTAACCGTTTTGATCGCATGCAGATCGATGATTTTTCCGCACTGGAATTATCACAGGCGCGGCTTGAGGCGGCGCTGGACGCGATTCCGGCGGAACAACGCACGGCGCTGGAAACCGCGGCCGGGCGGCTGCGCAGCTACCACCATCATCAGAAAATGCAGTCC
>WFVC01000193.1 GCA_015491815.1 Gammaproteobacteria bacterium
GCCCTGCGGCATGAATCCGCGCAGTTGTTGGGTTACGCCAACTATGCCGAGCGTTCGCTGGCCACCAAGATGGCGGACTCGCCGGAACGGGTGACCGGCTTCCTGCATGATCTGGCGCAACGCGCCAAACCAGTGGCGGAAAAAGAAGTGCAGGAATTGCGCGACTACGCGCGCGAACATTACGGCATGGATAATTTGCAGCCCTGGGATATTCCCTATTACTCGGAAAAACTGCGCCAGCACACCTTTGATATCAGTCAGGAAGAACTGAAACCCTACTTCCCGGAAACCCGGGTCATCCCCGGCATGTTCGAGGTGGTGAAACGGCTTTATGGCCTGAGCATTCAGGAAGTGGACGGGATTGATTGCTGGCACAAGGACGTTCGTTTTTTTGATATTTATGATGAAGAAAATGAATTGCGCGGCCAGTTTTATCTGGATCTTTATGCGCGGGAAAACAAGCGCGGCGGCGCGTGGATGGATGATTGCATCGGGCGCAAGCGTGATGCTGATGGTTGTGTGCAAACGCCGGTTGCCTATTTGACCTGTAATCTGACCCCGCCTGTTGGTGATGAACCGGCGCAGTTTACCCACGACGAAGTCATCACGCTGTTCCATGAGTTTGGGCATGGCCTGCATCACATGTTGACCCGGGTCGATTATCTGGGTGTTTCAGGGATCAGCGGCGTGGCCTGGGATGCGGTGGAGCTGCCCAGCCAGTTCATGGAAAACTGGTGCTGGGAAAAAGAAGCGCTGAACCTTATTTGCGGGCATGTGAAAACCGGCGATCCCCTGCCCGACGCCCTGTTCGAGAAAATGTATGCGGCAAAGAATTTTCAGTCGGGCATGCAGATGGTGCGGCAACTGGAATTCTCCCTGTTCGATTTTCGCATGCACCTTGAATATGATCCGGCGGAGCCATCTACGCGCGGACAGCGGGTGCAAAAAATACTGGATGAAGTGCGCGCGGAAGTGGCGGTGATCACCCCGGCGAGTTACAACCGTTTCCAAAACAGTTTTTCTCATATCTTCGCTGGCGGTTATGCCGCCGGCTACTACAGTTACAAGTGGGCGGAAGTGCTGTCGGCGGACGCCTTTTCGCTGTTCGAAGAACAGGGGATTTTCAATCAGGATTGCGGACGTAAATTCCTGCATAGCATTCTTGAACAGGGAGGCAGCCGGGAACCGATGGAACTGTTTGTCGACTTCCGCGGGCGCGAGCCGCAAATTGACGCCCTGCTTCGACACAGCGGGATCGCCGAATAATGAAATTTGATTCAAGGAAAGACGGATGAAATTGAAAACAGTTATTTCAGTTTTTATATTGACGATGGTGAGCGCCGGCCTGTGGGCTGAAAGCCTGTACGTCACCGATCGTATTTTGCTGGGCGTGCATGAAACGGCGAGCAAGGACAGCGCCCTGATTCAGTCGGTGCCAAGTGGAACTTCGTTGAAAGTGCTGGCGGAGGAAAACGGATTTAAAAAAGTCGCCTTGCCTGATGGTGTTCAGGGCTGGGTGGATGCAGCCTTTCTGGTTAGCGAGCAGCCCGCGCCGGCGCAGTACGATATTTTGCTGGCCCAGCATAAAAAGATAAAAGCAGAAATGGCGGCGTTAAAAGAAAAGCTGAAAAAAACCGAAAAAGAATTACAGGTGCGCCGGGATCAGGTGTCCAATGCGAAAACCTCGATGGAGGAGTTGAAGAAAAAATTTAGTAAACAACAGCCGGTAAAGGTGGTTGATAATGAAAAACTTAAACAGGCCAATGCGCAAATAGAAAAACTGAAAGCCAAAATCGCGGAGCTTGAGTCAGTAGAAAAAGTCACCATAGAAAAACCTGCCGGAGAAGAAGTGGATACCGTCGCGCTTGAAAAAGAACTGGCCGGCCTGCGCCTGCGGGTGGAAATGGCCATGCGCAGCCTGCAGGGTGAAGCCCTGCCCAATATAGACGATGCGCCACCGGGATTGCCGGACTGGTACTGGGGGGTGATGCTGTTGTTTTTAATCGCCGGCCTTGCTGCAGGCATTGCCATTATGGACTATCGCAACCGTAAGCGTCACGGTGGTTTTAGAATTTAATGAAATATAAAGATCTCCGAGATTTTATTCGCCTGCTGGAAAAAAGAGGCCAGCTTAAACGCATCAGCCAGCCGATCGATCCATTTCTGGAAATGACCGAGATCTGTGATCGCACGCTGCGCGCCGGCGGCCCGGCGTTGCTGTTTGAAAATCCACGCGGTTCAAAGGCGCCGGTGCTGGCGAATCTGTTTGGCACTGCAGAGCGGGTGGCGCTGGGCATGGGGGAAGAGTCCGTCGAGGCGCTGCGCGAGGTGGGCAAGTTGCTCGCCTATCTCAAGGAGCCGGAGCCGCCAAAGGGCATGAAAGACGCCTGGCAAAAACTGCCGGTCTTCAGGCAGGTGTTGAACATGTCGCCCAATGTGGTGAAAAAGGCGGCCTGTCAGGAAATCATCATTGAAGCTGATGAGGTCGATCTGGGCAAGCTGCCGATCCAGACCTGCTGGCCGGGCGATGCCGGGCCGTTGATCACCTGGGCGCTGGTGGTTACGCGCGGGCCGCACAAAGATCGGCAGAATATCGGCATTTATCGTCAGCAGGTGATCGGGCGCAACAAGGTGATTATGCGCTGGCTGGCGCATCGTGGCGGCGCGCTGGATTTTCGTGACTGGCAAAAACAGCATCCCGGTGAACCGTTTCCGGTTGCCGTCGCGCTGGGGGCTGATCCGGCGACCATTCTCGCGGCGGTGACGCCGGTGCCGGACAGTCTGTCCGAGTATGCCTTTGCCGGTTTGTTGCGCGGGGCTAAAACCGATGTGGTGAAATGCCGGGGTTCAGATTTGCAGGTGCCGGCCTCGGCGGAAATCGTGCTGGAAGGGTTTATATATCCTGATGACATGGCCGACGAAGGCCCGTTTGGCGATCACACCGGCTATTATAATGAAGTCGATCGTTTTCCGGTCTTCACCATTGAGCGCATTACCCAGCGCAAAGATCCCATTTATCACAGCACCTACACCGGTCGGCCGCCGGATGAACCGGCCATTCTCGGTGTGGCTCTGAATGAAGTCTTCGTGCCGATTTTACAAAAACAGTTTCCCGAGATTGTTGATTTCTATTTACCGCCGGAAGGTTGCTCCTATCGCATGGCAGTAGTGAGCATGAAAAAACAGTATCCCGGCCATGCCAAGCGGGTGATGCTGGGGATCTGGTCTTTCCTGCGTCAGTTCATGTATACCAAGTTTGTAATCGTCACCGATGCTGACGTCAATGTGCGCGACTGGAACGATGTGATCTGGGCCATGACCACGCGCATGGATCCGGCGCGCGATACCACGACGATCGAAAATACGCCGATTGACTATCTTGATTTTGCTTCGCCGGTATCCGGGCTGGGATCAAAAATGGGTTTCGACGCCACCAACAAGTGGCCGGGTGAAACGACGCGTGAATGGGGTCAGCCGATTGAAATGGATGCGAAAATTAAATTGCGTATCGATGAGCTATGGGATGAGCTGGGCATTTTTACTGAACGTTGATGGCGTTTATGCGTGACCCTGCCAGTTCAGATGTTCCTTCGAGAGCAGATGAATTTCACCGCGGGATAAGCGAATGCACTGTTTGTGTTCCAGTTCTTTTAATATCCGGCTGACCATTTCCCGCGTAGTCCCCAGTTCATGCGCCAACTTTGCATGGGTAAGCTGTAACGGTTTACCTGCCGAATGTTCGAATAACTTTCCAAGCAGACAGCAGAGCCGAAGCTCCAGCCGATTAAAGGTCACGTCGGAAACGAGCTGGATGACATCGCCCAGCCGTTTGGCCAGCACTTCCAGAAGATAGCGGCGGAATTCTCCGCATTCATCGACCGCCCGATCGAATTGAGACTTGTTTAACATCAGCCCCACCAGCGGGGTTTCCGCTTTGGCGACAGCGGGAAAACCCTCCCCCCCAATCAGCGATTTAAGACTGAGCACACAGAGATCGCCCGGGCTGACGCGGTAGAGGGTAATTTCGCGTCCTTCCGGCGAGTGTTTAAATACGCGCACGCTGCCTTCCAGCAGCCACATAAAATGCGTGCACTGCTCGGACTCTCTGAATAGAACAGTGTTGGCCGGGATCTGTTTTTTTTGCGCCGCCTGTAAAATACCCGCCCACGCCAGATCATGCAGCTTATAGGCGGGTTCAATACCGCAGAGACTTTCAGTCGTTGCATTCATAATTATGATGCCGAGAAAAATTAGAGATTAAGTTAAAAATGCTGCGGTGACTTTAATGCCGTTTATTTTCTGATTGATAAAGTACAACAGAAACTTTTCAGGGTCAGTGATTCTTATTGATGGCTGTCACACTATCGTAATTTAAATAGACTATAGCATATTGATTTAATAACTCTGTGCTAAAAGTAACATACTTTCAGCACAGACTTCTATTTCTTCCCTCTGCTACTTTCCCGCGCGGTTAGCAACGTGTGGTTTGTAACCATATAAAAATTACAGATAATTAAAAAGAGGGAGGAGTTTATGTCAACGTCACGTAGAACATTTCTTAAAACCGTCGGCGCCACCGCGCCGGCATTATTACTTTCAAAACAGAGTCTCGCGGGTCGGGGCATGGGCGGCGGTGGTGGCGGCAGCGTCAATGCGCCGGTATTTGAATTGCCCCTGAATATTCCCCCGCTTGCGCAACCGACGGGAACAGACAGCGCGGGTCGACCGATTTATGAAATTACTCAGCAGGATGCGTCAGTGGAAATTATCCCCGGCCTGCAAACGGGAATTATCGGCTACAACGGCATGACGCCCGGACCGACCATCAAGGTGGATGCGAATCAGGAAATCATTGTTCGCCAGATCAACAACAGCAGCGTAAGGACAACCACGCATTTACACGGCGGACATATGCCGGCCGGCTTTGACGGTCATCCGGTCGACTATGTTAACCCCGGTGCTTACAAGGATTATTACTACACCAACAAACAGCAACCGGCGACGCTGTGGTATCACGATCACACCATGGATTTAACCGGCGATCAGGTTTATGCGGGGCTGGCCGGTTTTTATTTAATGGATGATGAATACGAACGTTCACTGGGGTTGCCGTCCGGCGATCATGAGCTGGCGATTGTGATACAGGATCGTACCTTTGCGGCGGATGGTTCACTGGTTTATAACGACACCATCATGGGTGAGTTGGGCGATACCATTCTGGTGAATGGGACGCCCTATCCCTACTTTGAAGTCGGCACCGCACGCTATCGCATTCGTATCCTCAATGGCTCCAATGCGCGTTCCTATAATCTGGTGTTGAGCAATGGCGCGCGCTTTGTGCAGATTGGTTCTGATGGCGGCCTGCTGGAAGCGCCGGTTAGCCGCGCCAGTTTAAATCTTGCGCCGGCTGAACGCCTTGATCTGATTATTGATTTTGGCGATAGCGCCGTGGGTGAGCAGATCATTCTGGAAAACACCGCCGGCTCGGGCGGCACGGCGCAAATCATGCGTTTTGATGTGGTTCGGGTTGAAGATGATCCCAGCGTGATACCGCAGGTCTTGCGTCGAATCGAACGCCTGAATCCGGCGGATGCGGTGCAGACGCGTCGTTGGGTCTTTGGCATGCGCGGCGGCCCCATGCCCTGGGTGATCAACGGACAGCCCTATAATGAAGAGCGCGTTGATGCTTTCCCGCGTCTGGGCACAACAGAAATATGGGAACTGGTGAACCGTACCGGCATGATGCACCCGGTCCATATTCACGACATCATGTGGCAGGTGCTGGATGTGAATGGACGTCCGCCTGCGCCGGAAGATGCAGGCTGGAAGGACACCTTCAAGGTGCCGCCGATGGGAACCGTGCGCGTGATTGGCCGTTTTGATGATTATGTTGGCGATGTCAATGAAATCACCAGCGCCTATATGATGCACTGCCATATTCTGGAGCATGAAGATCACGCTATGATGACGCAGTTTATCGTTGTCGAATAACCGGCGTTACCGGGTGCGGCTTCCCCGCGCCCGGTAATTTATAAACGGGTGGTTTGCGGTCGGGATTACAGGAGGAAAACATCCTGACTGGCGGCCGGTGGTTTTTCAACAATGTCAAATTCAAACTGGGTAAAGGTCTGGGTTGAAAGCAGAAGCCTGTTCAGTTTGAGATAAAATATTTTGTCGCGCATGTTAATCAGCAGAATAGAATTAATATCATAAACATTGGCCGGTGTGATCAGACAGCGGCGTTGCTGCAGTGAGATCTGCTTTGGGATTAGCAGGCTGCGAAAATAATCAGTTCCCTCGCCACAACCGTCCAGCGCCTTGCTGGCCACCGGGACGGCGGAGTCAGCAATATTCATAATCCCCATATCCAGATGATTATCCAGACGGGCATGCAGCCAGCGAACAACGCCGAGTTTCCAGCGCAGTGGTTGCTTATCGGGATCACAATAGGCGACCAGTTCGCCGACCGCCGTGTGTAACTGGGGACAATCGATAGAGCAGTTCAGCGCCGCGCCATTGCGACTGACATTGCGCTGCCACCAGGGGTTGGTTTCATAGTCATGGTTGTGATGCAGGCGATCTTTCTGCAGCGCCGAGCGATAGGCGGCGGCATAGATCGTCGGTTCGATTTCTTCTGATTTAATTCTTAATTCATCCTGCTCCGGAGAAAATTCCCGCCCCAGAGAAATATAATGATGACTGGCGTTCAGGCCGGTGGCCATTTCAATGCTGGTATCGCACTGATGACGCTCACCGTCGCGCGCCAGATTTCCCTGCCAGGCGTCGGCCAGACGCAGGAGCATGTCGCGCTGGCGACGTTGCTGCATCAGGGTGTGATTAGCGTTGTCTTCCAGCTCATGGAGATTGGCGCGCAGAATGCGTTGCAACTGTGCATCCAGACGTTGCTGCACTTCGCTGATATCAAGTAGATAACCGTTTTCCGTTGCCCATTCGATTTCACTGGAGACAAAGCGCGGCGGCGTATCGGCATTGGCGTCCAGACTGAATTCACCCTCACAGGGCATATTGGCGCAGGGCAGCAGTTCACAGTGATTGCTCCAGGCGGAAAGCAGATAATAGAATTCACGCGCTTCGTTTTTCATCAGGTGATAAGGCTCGGCCAGCGCCAGCAGCACGATGCGTTTATAAACAAGATTAAGGGTCGTGGTGACAGGAATGCTGATGTCAGGATAGGGATCATCGACAGGCAGCGTCGCCATCGCGGTTTCGCTTGCATATTGGAATAACTGGTGGAGTTCGAGCCAGCAGTTTTTCGGCGCGGGCATGTAAACCAGGTAGGCTTCGAGTAACTGGCGAGACAGGTATTGCGAAGAAAAATACAGGGCTTCGCGCAGCAGCATATCATCATGTTCACGATGCGGACTGGTCATGGCCAGCGCATTGACGACCAGCTTGTAGCCGAGCGCCATTGCCGAGAGTATG
The DNA here is from genome assembly GCA_015491815.1 of Gammaproteobacteria bacterium. GTDB lineage: Bacteria > Pseudomonadota > Gammaproteobacteria > UBA6429 > Thiohalophilaceae > JAADGZ01. The sequence goes on from WFVC01000193.1 coordinate 7,444, forward strand.
TCCTGCAGCAACTGATTGCGTTCAAGCGCGCGCGGGCTGAGTGGAATATATGATTTGCGAATTTGCTGACTGAGGGTGTTGATGAGTTGTTGCGCCAGCGGTCGCAGGGTGTCCATCAGACAGGCGCGTTCCTGTGGCGGATAGTCGCCGTTGTTGAGTTTCTCCAGTTGTTCAATAAACTGAAAAGCGGTGCGCTGACAGTCCGCTGTGGGTAGATCGTTTATCCAGCGCTTGAGCGTTCGGGTTCGCATATAGGGCTGGGGCCGGCGACCGGTCTGAATAGGCAGGTTCAGGATCGGCGGCGTGACGGAATAGGGCATATTATTATCAGAAACGGATTCAGCTGTTGGCTTTGGCTCAGACATACAGCGTAGATCGGCAACAACTGATGATTCTTTAATCAAACCGGTAAATTTGCCGATCGCGCCGCTGCAGGGTCTATTTTTTTTCGCAGGCTGTCAATTTTATGTTGGAGGTGTCGGAGTCCAAATAGCTGCAGGTACGATTGAAATCGTACCTACAACAGGCTCCGAGCTGGTATTGGGAACACTTAATTTAGCAGAATTTGACGCCGACACCTCCAACAAAAAGCCCCGCAAAAGCGGGGCTGGATTGGTCGGGGCGAGCGTTTGCGCAATGAGGTTTAATCGCCACTCGTCAGCATTTCATATTTCTGCATCAGTTCTTCCTTGCTTTCCTCGTGATCCGGATCCACCAGAATACAGTCAACCGGGCAGACTTCGATGCACTGGGGTTCATCGTAGTGGCCGACGCATTCGGTACACAGGTTCGGATCGATTTCATAGATTTCGTCGCCCTGCGTGATCGCGCTATTGGGACATTCAGGTTCGCAGACATCGCAATTGATGCATTCATCATTAATCAGTAGAGACACAACAAACTCCAGTCAATATATCAAGATTTACTTATATTAGCCCAATCGACTTGTCAGTGCAGCAACAACTTTCGGGTGTACGAAGCGGGACACGTCGCCCCCGAGGCCGGCGATTTCCCGCACCAGACTTGAGGAAATATAGGCGTAGTGTTCAGCCGGGGTCAGGAAAACCGTTTCGACGTCCGGACTTAACTGCCGGTTCATGCCCGCGAGCTGAAACTCGTACTCAAAATCGGATACCGCGCGCAGGCCGCGCAGAATAACCCCGGCGTCCTGTTGTTTCATAAAATCGACTAGCAGGGTATCAAAACTGCAGACTTTCACCCCGGGCATGTCGGCCAGCACTTCCTGCGCCAGCGCCACCCGTTGTTCAAGGGGAAACACCGGCTGCTTGCTGCCGCCTTTTGCCACCGCAACGATGACCTGATCAAACAGGCGGGTGGCGCGCTGCACCAGATCCGTATGGCCGTTGGTGACCGGATCAAAGGTGCCGGGATAAATGGCGATCGTATTCATAATAGGCAATCAGGTGGTCGTACCGACAAGCGGGCTAATTCGAACGGGGGACAGTCTACGCCTGATCCCGGTGTTGTACCAGATAGTAGCCGATCTGCCCGGCGTTTTTCTGCCGGTGAATCAGCCATGCGTCTGGCAGAGTTGGCAGATCGTCATCGCGGCCGGCTTCAAAATAAAGATAGCCGGCGGGATGTAATAATTCTCGCGTGTAGATCGCATCAATACAGGGTTGCAGGCGTTGTTGATGATAGGGCGGGTCGAGAAAGATAAGATCAAATTTTTTATCAAGCTGCTGCAGAAAGCTCAGCGCATCGCTCTGTTGCAGTTGCGCTCGCGATTGCGCCTGTAATCTTTCGATATTTTTTTGCAAAGCGGCGATCACTGCTCGCTGACTGTCGATCATGATCACGTGCGCCGCGCCCCGCGACAGGGCTTCGAATCCCAGCGCCCCGCTGCCGGCGAACAGATCCAGACAATGCGCTTCGCGGATCACGGGCGTCAGCCAGTTGAACAGAGTTTCGCGCACGCGATCCGGCGTTGGCCGTAAACCCGTTGCATCGGGGAAGTCCAGTTTGCGTCCGCGCCAGTCGCCGCCGATGATGCGCAGCTGGTTGCGCGGCGCCCGGGAGTTAGTCGTCGTGTTTTTGCGGCGCATCACCACCTACCAGTACGGTTACCAGTTTGTCGGGATGAATGCGGCGGGCAAAGGCATCCTTGATTTTTTCAGCGGTGACGGCTTCGATGTTGGCGTTGAATGTTTCAAGATAATCCAGCGGCAGATTATAAAAACCAATCATCACAATGTAACCGATAATATCCTTGTTACTGTCGATGCGCAGCGGAAAGCCGCCGGTGATATTTTTGATCGCATGCTGCATTTCTTTTTCGGTTGGACCCTGTTTGATAAAGTCACGCAAGGTTTTATTCAACAGCGCCAGCGCCTCATCGCGCTGGCCGTTGCTGGTTTGCAGCCCCATCTGAAACGGACCGGGCAGGCGCATGGGAATAAAATAACTGTAGCTGCTATAGGCCAGCCCGCGCTTCTCGCGGATCTCTTCCATGATGCGTGAACCAAAACCACTGCCGCCAAGAATATGGTTGCCGACATAGAGGGCGAAGTAATCCGGATCGCCCCGGTAGAGTCCCGGTTGCCCGACCAGCACATGGGTCTGAGTAGAGGGGTGGGATTTTTTAATAAGCGCGGCCTGTTTAAGATCCGGCGCCGGTGGCAGCGCAGGCGCGGCCTTTCCTTCCGGAAGCCCGTCGAGCAGTTTATTCGCCAGTTGTTCGGCCTGACGCCGATCGACATCGCCGACAATGGCGACCAGCGCATTGCGGGCGACATAATAACGTCGATAAAAAGCGTCGAGATCTTTTTTGCCAAGCGCTTTAAGACTGGCTTCCGTTCCCAGTGGTGGCGAGGCATAGGGATGCTCGCCATAGAGCGCCTTGTAAAAGGCTTTCTCGGCAATCGCGGCGGGGGATTGTAATTGCGCCTTGAGCGCGATCAGGGTTTGTCTGCGCATGCGTTGCAATTCTTTTTCATCGAAACGGGGTTGCGTCAGGACTGTCTGCAGGGTGTCGATGGCGATATCCAGCAGGGCCGGATCATTCAGACTGCGCAGCGAGAGGCTGGCGTTATCGCGCATGGACGAGGTTGAAAATATCGCGCCGATATCATCGAAGCGTTCAGCCAGCGCATCGGTGTTCCATTCGCCCGCGCCCTTGCTCAACATGGTGTTGGTCAGGCGCGCCAGTCCCGGCCGGGCTGCATCGCGCGCGCTGCCCGCATCAAAGACGATGCGCACATCGACCATCGGCAATTGCGGCGCATGCACATACAGCACTTTTGCGCCGTTACCGGTTTTCCATGTCTGAATTTTGAAGGCGTTATCGGCGGTCGCCATCGTCGGACTCAGTATCAGTAAAACAATACCAATGACCGTTGTTCGGATTTGATTTATGAAGCGCATATTCTTTCCTGAATGTCAGATAACGGGATTAGTGGGAATGTGATGCGGCGGGGGCGGCATTATTCAGTGGCAGTGGTTCCAGCACCGCCACCGTCAGGCTGTCGGGCAGCAGATATTTTTTCGCCACCTGTTGCACCTGTTCGGCGCTAATGGCGCGCACGCGATCGGCGTATTCATCCATGCGTTGCCAGCCGAGGCCGACGGTTTCCAGCGTTCCCAGTTGCATGGCCTGATAGAAAATGGAATCCCGTTCATACACTTTACCGGCGACAACCTGCGCTTTGATGCGCGCCAGTTCCTGTTCGGTGACGGGTTTGTCCTTGAGCCGTTGTAATTGCGCCAGTATCGCGGCCTCCACTTCTTCGACGCTATGGCCGGCGGCGGGGGTGGCGTCGAGTAGAAAAATTTCGGCCTGTCGCGCATACAGGTTGTAACCGACATCGGCGCTCACCGCGATCTGCTGTTTACGCACCAGCTCTTTGGGGAAGCGCGCGCTGTTGCCGCCGCTGAGGATGCCGGCCAGCACTTCCAGCGCATAGGGTTCCCAGTCCTGTTCGGCGGTTTTCAATACCGGGACTTTATAGCCCATCAGCAGATAGGGCAGTTTGGCGGGGACGCGCACGCTGATCCGGCGGACGCCTTTTTGCGGGGGTTCGATGCGGGGTTTAACGGGCTGTAAATCAGAGGCTGGAATGTCGGCAAAATATTTTTCCGCCAGCGCGTTGACTTCATCCGCATTCACGTCACCGGCGACCACCAGGGTGGCGTTATTGGGCGCATACCAGCGCGCATACCAGGG
>WFVC01000194.1 GCA_015491815.1 Gammaproteobacteria bacterium
AGCCGCCAAACATGCCCGGCGGCATGCCCCCGCCCTTGAGCTGGCGCAGCATCTTGCTCATGCCGCCCTTGCCCATTTTTTTCATCATTTTCTGCATCTGGGTGAACTGCTTGAGCAGGCGATTCACATCCTGCACCTGGGTGCCGGAACCGGCGGCGATGCGGCGCTTGCGCGAGCCTTTGATCACCGCCGGGCGCTCGCGCTCGTGCGGGGTCATGGAGTTAATAATGGCGACCATGCGTCCCAGTTCCTTATCGTTCGCCTGATTCAGAGCGCCTTTGGGCAGTCCCGGCATGCCCGGCAGCTTGTCGACCAGGCTGGCGATTCCGCCCATATTGCTCAGCTGCTGAAACTGTTCGCGAAAATCATTCAGATCAAAGCCTTTGCCTTTTTTCAGCTTGGCCGCCAGTTTGCCGGCCTGCTCCATATCCAGAGACTTGTGCGCCTGTTCGACCAGCCCCACCATGTCGCCCATGCCCAGAATCCGCGAGGCCACGCGGTCAGGAGTAAAGACTTCCAGCGCGGTGGTTTTTTCGCCCACGCCCATGAATTTAATCGGTTTGCCGGTGATCTGACGAATCGACAGCGCCGCGCCGCCACGGGCGTCGCCATCGGTTTTGGTCAGCACCACCCCGGTCAGCGGCAGCGCCTCATTAAAGGCTTTGGCGGTATTGGCGGCATCCTGCCCGGTCATGCTGTCCACCACGAACAGGGTTTCCACCGGGGAGACCGCCGCATGAATGCGCTTGATCTCCGCCATCATGGTCTCATCGACATGCAGGCGACCGGCGGTATCGACGATCAGCACATCATGGTGCTGAATACGCGCATGCTGCAGCGCCGCCTGAACGATATCGACCGGATCCTGATCCGTCTGACTGGGGAAAAATTCCGCGCCCACCTCGGCGGCAACGGTTTTCAACTGTTCGATCGCGGCGGGACGATAAATATCCGCGCTGACGACAGAGACAGACTTTTTCTGATTTTCTTTCAGCCAGCGCGCCAGCTTGGCGGTGGTGGTGGTTTTACCCGAACCCTGCAGACCCGCCATTAAAACCACCGCCGGCGGCGTGGTGCTGAGATTCAGGCCTTCGCTGGCCTCGCCCATGAGATGAGTCAACTCGTCATTGACGATCTTGATGAACGCCTGTCCCGGATTCAGGCTTTTTATGACGATTTCACCGACGGCCTTTTCACGCACATGCTCGATAAAACCCTTGACCACCGGCAGCGCCACATCGGCTTCCAGCAGAGCCATGCGCACTTCACGCAGGGTATCCCTGATATTGTCTTCACTCAGCCGCCCGACGCCGCGTAAATTGCGCACCGTCTGGCTTAGACGTTCCGTCAAACCGTCAAACATGATTTAGCACCTGCAAACCGATATCAAAAAGAAAGGGGGATTATAGCGTAAATTGACAGTCTGCTGAGAGCAGGTTAATACGATGGTGATTGATATGCTTCTGGCATTGTTCGAATATGATCTGCTCGGCGCCCGGTTTGGGGTGGGTAATGTAGATTTCCGGGCGATGTTCAAGCTTGGCCAAATCCTCTGCCAGCAGGCGTGGGCAATAATGGCCGGCGCGACGGCAGATATCGATATCCTGATCCGGAAAGGCCGCTTCGACGATGAGCAAATCCAGCCGTTCACGTTGATTCAGGGTCACCCAGAAACGATCATTCGTGGTGGTGTCGCCGCTAAAGGCGAAGGCTTTTTCCAGCGTTTGTACGCGGTAGCCCACGCCCGGCACGATATGATTCACCGGGATCATTTCAATTGTGTAATCCTCATGGGCGAAGATGTCTCCGGGCGCCATGACTTCATAACGCATCACCGGATTGCGCGGTGACGGCAGGGCAGAAAAATCCGGCCAGATGACATTGTTGAAAACATGTTGCTTCATGGCCTGAATGGTTTCCGCCAGACCGTGAATGACAACGGGGGATTCACTTAAATCAAACACGCTGTCCAGCAGCAGGGGAATGCTGGCGATATGATCCATGTGTGAGTGAGTAAGGAAAATATGCCGAACTAAAGACATATTGGCAAGGGACAAATCCCCCACACCGGTGCCGGCATCGATTAGAACTTCATCATTTAACAACATCGTCGTGGTGCGCAGGCTTTCGGCAATCCCCCCACTACAGCCCAGAATTTTTAATTGCATTTATAAACGGTACTCCGTATTTTCCCTGCGAATGCCTACGCGTTGTCAATGAGAATGAAAATTATAATATAGCTGTTATTTTACAGAGCATCACGGAATAGTGTCTCGTTTCACAGAAAATATGAATGATTTCCTTCTATTCTACGTAGATATGAAGCCATCTACCATGATAATGCCCAACAAGATAAAACACAGGGGCAAAGAAAACAAAGCATTATGCCCCCCGGCAATGATGCAAACCATCCGCCATTAATAAAAATTTAACCTTGATTATTTAGCGGCGGATCATCCTTGTCCTTCCCAGATGCGCGCGCTTGTGCGATGATTTACAGATTCATCATGCTATCCAGAAAACTGATTCAAACATGAGTATTACAAGCAGTCTGGCGGTTATCCTTTACCTTAGTACGGGCTTCCTGCTATTGCGCCGGCTATTTCAACATCCGGGCGAACCCTGCGCCGCCAAACAGGGGTTGCTGCTGCCGGGCCTGCTCGCGGTCGCCCTGCACGGCTGGATTCTGTATCAGAGTATTTTCACGGATCCGGCGGGGCTGGATCTTGGCTTCTTTACCATTTTCTCACTGGTTGGCTGGCTGGTCGCCCTGCTGCTACTTACCACCGCGTTTCGCCAGCCGATTGAGTGTCTGGGCATCCTGGTTCTACCGTTTACCGCGCTGGCGCTGGTGCTGGGACAACTCAGCGATCAACACCACTATCTTGCGCATACGCTGGATAGCGGACTCAAATTCCACATCTTTATTTCGATTCTCGCCTACAGCCTGTTGAGTATCGCCATGGTGCAGGCGCTATTGCTCTATATTCAGGACGCCCAGCTGCATAACAAACACCCCGGTGGCTTTATTCGCTCCCTGCCTCCCTTACAAACCATGGAAAAACTGCTGTTTCGCATGATTGGTCTGGGGTTTATCGTCCTCAGTATTTCACTTCTCAGCGGCCTGCTTTTTATCGATGATCTGTTTGCCCAGCATCTGGTGCATAAGACTGTTCTTTCCATTACCGCATGGCTGATATTCGTTATTTTACTGGCGGGGCGCTGGCGCTTCGGCTGGCGCGGGCGCATTGCGATCCGCTGGGCCATGAGCGGCTTTATCATGCTCATGCTGGCCTATTTCGGCAGTAAATTCGTCATCGAACTCATCCTGCAAAATTAATCCCTGCACGCGGCGATTGCGGGAAGCTTGACATCCCCCCCTTTTTTCCCGCGTAATAGCCTCTGGTAATGACAAAAGGTTAGCCCTTTCTTGGACGACATTCCCTTAAGCATCCTTATCGGCATACTGGTTTTTCTGATTATCGCCTCCGGCTTTTTTTCCGGCTCCGAAACCGGACTGATGAGTCTGAATCGCTATCGGCTGCGTAATCTGGCCAACAAGAAACACAAAGGCGCAATCCTCGCCCAGAAATTGCTGGATACGCCGGAACGTCTGATTGGCCTGATCCTGCTGGGCAATAACGCTGTCAATATTCTCGCCTCCGCCATCGCCACCCTTATTGGGCTGCGGCTGATGGGGGAACCGGGGATTGCCGTTGCAACCATTGTTTTAACCATCATCATTCTGGTCTTTGCCGAAGTCACGCCGAAAACGCTGGCCGCCCTGCACCCGGAACGCTACGCCCTGCCCGCGTCTTTTCTGCTCTCTCTGCTGTTGAAATTTTTCTACCCTGTGGTCTGGTTCATTAACCAGATCACCAACCAGTTGTTCCGGCTTCTGGGGATCCCCAAACAGAATCGCAATATCACCCGTCTGAGCCGTGATGAACTGCGTATCGTAGTCAATGAGGCGGGCAGCATGATCCCCCGCCAGCATCAGGACATGCTGCTCGGCATCCTCGATCTGGAGCAGATCAGCATTGATGAAATCATGATCCCGCGAAATGAAATTATCGGCATCGATCTGGAAGATGACTGGGATACGATTGTTAAACAGTTGAGTGAAAGTCAACACACCCGCCTGCCTGTTTATGAGGGCGATATCGATCATATCGTCGGCATGCTGCATCTGCGCAATACGTTGAGCCTCTTTAATCAGAAATCCTTTAGCGCTGCAGAACTGCGCAGCATCATCCGCGAAGCCTACTACGTTCCCGCCGGCACCCCGCTAAATACCCAGTTGCTAAACTTTCAAAAGGAAAAACGCCGCATCGCACTGGTGGTTAATGAGTATGGCGATATTCAGGGGCTGATCACGCTGGAAGATATTCTTGAAGAAATTGTGGGGGAATTTACCACCGATCCCGCCGCCAGCAACAAGGATATTCATCAACAGGAAGATGGCAGCTACCTGATCGACGGCAGTATCACTATCCGCGAACTCAACAAGGCGCTGGGCTGGAATCTGTCCGCCGAAGGTCCAAAAACTCTCAACGGCATGATTCTCGAATACCTTGAGCAAATTCCGGCGCCGGGCACCAGCCTGATGCTGGAAAACTACCCGGTTGAAATCACCCAGAGCAACAGCAGCAGTGTCAAAACTATCCGCTATAACCCGGAATGGAACGGTAACCAAATCGTAAATGACGCAAAAAATGAACAAATTGAAATATCACCGGACTAGCGTAGCCAATAAACAGACAAACGGTGGCAGTCATGTCCGCATACTTGGCGATTGTTCTACTGTTTGTTAAATTAAAGTCTATAATCATCAGAAATATATCAACTTTTCAGGGAGTACACCCGGCGTGTCGAAGCTGACCCTTTCCTTCAAAGGCTCGATCCTTAAGGTCTTTCCGATCCTTCGTGGGCAAATGTTAATCGGCCATGATCCCGCCTGTCACCTGTTCATCGACAGTCTGGCGCTGGCGCCCGAACACGCCCGTGTCGACACCCAGGATCAAACCTCGATTCTGGTGGATCTGGGCAGTGAGCAGGGCACTTTCGTCAATCAGAAACGCATTGACAAACACCTGCTCGAGGATGGAGACATTATCCGCGTCGGCAAACACACCCTGCAGTACATTTTTGAAGAGGTGCCCGATCTTTCCAGCGTCGATGACGTTCATATGTCCAATGCCAACATTCCTCAACCGGCGATGCCTGAGACGCCAAAAGAGGAGGAAACGCCTTCACACACCGCAAAAAACGGCTGGCTGCAAATTCTCAATGGTCAGAATCTGGGCCGCACCCTGAGCCTGAACCGCTCCATGACCAATCTCGGCAAACCCGGGGTCGCCACCGCCGTCATCACCCGCCGCAATGGCGATTACTTTCTTTCTCATCTGGAAGGCAAACGCCCGCCCAGCGTTGACGATAAACCTATCGGCGAACACAGTTACAAACTCAGCGATGGCAACACCATCCAGATTGGCAACATCAAAATGCAGTTTTACATGGAATAGTCATGAGCCAGGAACAGGAACAACGTCACTTCACCCGCATCCCTTTCGACGCCCAGGCCCGGATCTCCCGGACTGGAAAAAAACAACACTGGAACAGCAAACTGCTGGACATCTGTCTCAACGGCGCCATGATCACCCGCCCCGATGACTGGTCACTGGAAATCGGCGATGCGCTGCAACTCGAACTGCAACTCGGCGAGGATCAGGATTCGCGCCTGCGCATGGACACGACCGTCGCCCACATTGAAGACAACCGGATCGGCCTGCACTGCCAGCAAATGGATCTGGACACCGCGACCCATTTACACCGCTTACTGGAACTGAATCTTGGCGATCCTGAAATACTAAAACGTGAATTATCTGAACTTATTCAGCAACATTAACGATCCGCGACAAACAACGAGGAATACACCAAAATTAAAATTCGGCAATCCCACCATTCACTCTTAAGGAAGCTCTGATTAATTCCGCCGTTCGTGGTGAGCCTGTCGAACCATGAACGCTAAGCATTGTAAAATCATAATGTTATATAGTTCACCCTTCGACAGGCTCAGGGCGAACGGAATTAATCAGAGCTTCCTTAAGATTCACGCACTCATTTAAAAGGCTTTTATTTTCATAAAATATCATCAGGGAAATAATGTCAGAGCTAAAGAATATTTTATGCGTCGAAGATGATCCCGATATCCAGGCCATTATTAAACTTGCGCTGGAAACTGTTGGCGATTATTGCGTCAAAATCTGCAGCTCAGGAAAAGAGGCGCTGGAAATCGCCGAACAATTCGAACCGCAAATTTTACTGCTCGATGTCATGATGCCAACAATGGACGGACCGGATATCCTGAAAAAACTGAGAAATATACCTGCATTAGCGCATACTCCGGCAATTTTTATCACTGCAAAAATTCAGGCGCATGAAGTCAGCCAATACAAAAAAACCGGAATACTGGAAGTCATAGGCAAACCCTTCGACCCGATGACGCTTGCCAGACAAATCAATGAAATATGGAAACAATACGAGGCATAGGATAAACATTATTATCTGTTGCCCTATTTAAATTCCAGCGACAGATGCCGGTAGATTAAGGGCAACGCAACAGGAATGCGCACTCATGAAAAATAGAACCCGCCCCCCTTTCGGCATTCCTGTATTTCAATATTTTGCCGCCACATTGCTGCCTGCAGGGATTTTGCTGGGACTGGGCTTATCCTATATAAAAACACTCAACACTGATATTTCCTTCAGTAAATCTGAATTGGGTATTCTTCCCGCCCTGCAACCACTTTACCAGGATATTCTTAATCTACAAAAAATACGCGGACTACAATATCTTGCCTCCACTACGAAAGACGCTTCGCTTCAATCTGAGATCGATTCCTTGCAACAGGCGTTTAATCATTCCCATGAACCAATATATTCCACATATCCAGAGACAGAAAAAAAACACCGTGAAATACACGCAAAAACAAAGTTGGCCTTTGCTATCGCCCGGCTCGGCCAGGCAAGTCCCGATGAGATTTTTGATAATTATTCCTCTCTAATTTTTGACCATTATCTTTTGCTGCAACATATCGCCAAAAAATCAAAATTACTACTCGATTCGGATCTCGATATTTTCACCCTGGTGGAAATATCGGTCATACGCATCCCGGCGATAACCGAAGTCATTGGCCAGTTACGCGGACGCAGCAGCGTCTGGTTCTATAACAGAACAATAGAACAACATCGAACCCAACTTGAGTACATGTTCGAATCAGGCAGAAAAGAATTAAAACTTCTGCAGGCGATTATTAGCTCGCTTTCCAAATACAAAGAAATTGAAGGACATCTGAACACCGATATAATTAACGATGCGCTATCCGACTACTTTCTTCAATTTTATTCAACTCTGAAACTTTCACCCTCGAAACAAAAAAGTAAATTCCTTTTCATGAAAGGAAATCAGGTGCTTGAATCCATTAACCTGCTTAACAGACAGGTTATCGACACCCTCGAGCATCGGCTTAAAGAGCGAATAAAAAAACAGAATAACAAACAAATAATCGCCATGTTCAGCATTCTGCTGGCTATATTTTCGATGGTCTATTTCATTTCCAGATTTTATAAAAACAATTGTGAATTATTCGCCGCAGAAAGAAGAACAAAGGAAGAACTTGCTTTATCCGAAAAGCAGCAGCGCGCCATTGTTGACACCATGGCCGACGGCCTGATTATCATTAATCAATTCGGGATTATTCAAAAATTTAATCTCGCCGCAGAAAAAATGTTTGGCTATGCCGCCAGTGAGATAACCGGTAAAAATATAAAATTACTCATGCCGGAATCATTTCGTTCCGAGCATGACAATCATTTACTTAATTATCGAAAAAAACAGACCAGGAATAATGTATTCAGATTTCGCGAACTCGCAGGTTTGCATAAAGAAGGGTTTACATTCCCAATAGAATTATCTGTTGCTGAAATCGATCTTGGTGGAAACATACAATTCAGCGGCATCATCCGTGATATTTCCGACCGAAAATATATTGACAGGATGAAGGATGAATTTATCTCCAGTGTCAGCCATGAACTTAGGACGCCCCTGACTTCAATTCAGGGCGCACTGGGCTTAATCAGAGGCGGTGTTGTCGGTAAGTTGCCCGAGCAGGCAATGGATATGTTTAACATCGCCATTAATAATAGTGAACACCTGTTGCAGCTTATCAATGATATTCTTGATATTCAGAAGATCAGCTCGGGAACAATGATGTTTGATTTTCAGGACATGGAAATTATGCCTTTCCTGCAAACCGTTATTCGAAACAATGCGGCTTATGGCGCCCAATACGGGGTGAAATTTATCATTCGTCAGGCGCTTCCCAACGCATGGGTGCGCGCAGATAGAAATCGTTTACAACAGGTGATGAATAATTTGCTCTCTAATGCCGCCAAATTCTCAGGTGAAAGTGAGACTGTCGAAATTAATGTTAAACGGACAAAGCAGGGTATTCGGGTATCGGTTTCCGATCAGGGCTGTGGCATCAAGGAAGAATTTAAAGACCGTGTATTTGAACGTTTCAGTCAGTCAGACGCTTCTCTCGGGCTACGGGAAAAAGGCAGCGGCCTGGGGCTGAGTATCGCAAAAATGATCATCGAAAAACATATGGGAACCATTGGCTTCAACAGTGAGGAAGGCATCGGATCAACCTTTTATTTCGAATTACCTGAACTGGAGAACAAACAGAAAAACGAATAACGGATATTATTGAGCTTCGCACCCACTCAGGCCAACACCATCAGGCCGTCGCGGCCAACGCCTCGGCCAGGGTCGAGACACTGATAATCTCAATCCCCGCCACCGCTTTGCGCGGCGCATTGCCTTTGGGGATCAGCGCCTGTTTAAAACCATGTTTAGCGGCTTCCTGCAGACGTTCGATGCCGTTGGGCACCGGCCGGATTTCACCGGCCAGGCCGATTTCACCGAACACCACCATCTCCTGCGGCAGCTTGCGGTTACGCAAACTCGACACCAGCGCCAGCACCACCGCCAAATCGATGCCGGTTTCGGTCACCCGCACGCCGCCAACCACGTTGGCGAACACATCCTGATCGTAGGTGGCCACCCCGCCATGACGATGCAGCACCGCCAGCAACATGGCCAGCCGGTTGTGTTCCAGTCCCGTCGTCACCCGGCGCGGATTGCCCAAATGAGACTCATCCACCAGCGCCTGCACTTCCACCAGCAACGGCCGTCGGCCTTCCAGGGTCACCATGATTACGCTGCCGGGCACTTCCTCCTCATGCCGGGAAAGAAATATCGCCGAGGGGTTGGCCACTTCTTTCAAACCCTTGTCCGTCATGGCGAACACGCCCAGTTCGTTCACCGCGCCAAAACGATTTTTAATCGCCCGAATCAGCCGGTACCGGCTGCCGCTATCCCCCTCAAAATAAAGCACCGTGTCGACCATATGCTCCAGCACGCGCGGTCCGGCCAGCGCGCCTTCCTTGGTCACATGGCCGACCAGAAACAACGCCGTCCCGGTCTGCTTGGCGTAACGCACCAGCTGGGCGGCGCTTTCGCGCACCTGCGCCACTGCGCCCGGCGCCGACTGAATCAAATCGGTATAGACCGTCTGGATAGAGTCGATCACCATCACCTGCGGACGCTCCTGCTGCGCCACCGCAAGAATATTTTCAATCCGGGTTTCCGCCAGCATTTTCAGCTCAGAAGTCGGCAAACCAAGTCGCTGCGCGCGCAGGCTGACCTGCTGCGGGGACTCCTCCCCGGTAATGTAAAGCGCCGGCCCCTGCGCCGCCATCGCCACCAGCGTCTGCAATAGCAGGGTGGACTTGCCAATTCCCGGATCACCGCCAATCAGCACCACCGAACCCGGCGCCAGCCCGCCACCCAGCACCCGGTCAAA
>WFVC01000195.1 GCA_015491815.1 Gammaproteobacteria bacterium
AATAGCTGTTCCAAATACCAGTACACTTTTGGAACAACCGTTCGTCCTGAGCTTGTCGAAGGACAAGCAGATTAAGCACTTGATTCACAGTGTTTCCACGCTCATGGTTCGACCCTTCGTCAGGCTCAGGACTTCACCACGAACGTGGAAACTCACAAGTGATCTGGTATTTGGAACACCTATTTAGCTAATGCATACATAAACTGAACTAATTACCCTGCAAATTTAGCAGCACGCAAACAGGATTTCCGATAAAATACGCAGTTTACGGCGTCGCCCTCTTAAGTAAATTCGGCTCAGGCAAATTCGGGCACGAGAAAGACTGATTGAACCAACGCCAGCAATAGAATTCCCTGAAAATACGGCGAGCCGATTTTCAGATTAGATTTATTAACTTATTTTGAATCATTAAAAATTAAGGAGCATCCATGTCTGCAAAACATCCCGTGATTGCGGTCACCGGCTCATCCGGCGCCGGCACCACCACTGTTAAAAATGCATTCGAGCATATTTTCTTCCGCGAACAGATCAATCCTCTGATCATCGAAGGCGATAGCTATCATCGCTATGACCGCGCGGAAATGAAAGTCGCGATCGAAAAGTTCGCCAAAGAAGGCAAACAATTGAGCCACTTCGGTCCCGAGGCCAATCACTTCGATCTGCTCGCCGACACTTTCAAGGCCTATGGCGAAACCGGTCGCTGCAAGCGCCGCTATTATCTGCACAGTGAAGAAGAAGCCGCTCCTTATAATCAGAAACCCGGTGAGTTCACTCCCTGGGAAGAAATTGACTATGATACCGATGTGCTGTTCTATGAAGGTCTGCACGGCGGCGTGGTTGACGGTGACGTCGATGTTGCCGCGCATACCGATCTGCTGGTCGGCGTTGTGCCGCTGGTCAATCTGGAATGGATTCAGAAAATCCACCGTGACAACGCCCAGCGCGGTTATTCTGCTGAAGCCATTGTTGACACCATCCTGCGGCGCATGGATGACTATGTACACTATATTACGCCACAGTTCTCGCGCACCGACATCAACTTCCAGCGCGTGCCGACGGTCGACACCTCCAACCCCTTTATCGCCCGCGATATTCCGACTCCGGATGAAAGCTTCATCGTTATTCGCTTCCGCGATCCCAAGGGCGTGGACTTCCCTTACCTGCTGAACATGATTCCAAATTCCTTCATGTCTCGCCGCAACACCATTGTCGTGCCCGGTGGTAAAATGGGCTTCGCTATGGAGCTGATTCTGAGCCCGCGCATCCACGAGCTCATTGAAGCCAAGCGTCAAGCCTGATCCAGGACGCTCCCGCTTTAACAGCAAGCGGGGGCGTTTCACCTGATTTTATCCGCAAATAAATCCGTGTATTTGTTTGCGGATTTTTATTTCCAGCCTTATGACATATTCAACCCCATTCAAACTCGGTCACAGCAATCGCAGCAGCTGGCAGGACGCTATTGATGACTGCCTGCAACAAACCGGAGAGGTGGGGAACGCCAATCTCGCCTTTCTCTATGTCACCGATGGCTACGCCAAAGATCTCGGTAACATCCTGCGCAGCCTGAAACAGAAAACCGGGATTCATCACTGGGTCGGCAGCGTCGGCGCCGCGGTCAACTGCACCAATACCGAATATTATGATCAGCCGGCAATGGTGATGATGCTGGCCGCCTTTCCTGAAGGCAGTTTCAGCCTGTTTAATCATGCCGAGGACAGCCATCACTTATCCGCAGGCGAAACAGATGAACTCATGACCGGGGTGCGTATCGCCCTGGTTCACGGCGATCCCCGCAACGGGCGGATTCCACAGTTACTGGAATCGCTGCCGGAAAATCTGGGCAACGGTTATCTCGTTGGCGGCATCACTTCCTCGGAAAGCCAGATCTTTTTCCAGATCGCCGATGAGATTACCGAGGGCCAGCTTTCCGGCGTGGTCTTCAATGATGATATCCCTGTCGCCACCGGCCTGAGTCAGGGCTGCACGCCCATCGGCCGGACGCACATGCTGACTGATTGCGATAACCACATGGCCATCAGCATTGATAATCGTCCGGCGCTGGATGTATTCCGGGAAGAAATCGGCGAGGTGTTGAGCAAAGACATTAATCGCGCCGCCGGTTATATTTTTGCCGCCTTCCCGGTGCGCGGCAGC
The DNA here is from genome assembly GCA_015491815.1 of Gammaproteobacteria bacterium. Classification (GTDB taxonomy): domain Bacteria; phylum Pseudomonadota; class Gammaproteobacteria; order UBA6429; family Thiohalophilaceae; genus JAADGZ01. Next base: position 2,155 of record WFVC01000195.1, read on the forward strand.
GATACCGCCGACTATACCGTACGCAACATCATCGGCATTGATCCAAAAAACAATATGCTCGCAATCGGCGATCAAATGAAGGCGGAAACGCCCATCATGTTCTGTCGCCGGGATGGCCGCGCCGCAGTCAAGGACATGCAACGCATGCTTGATGATCTGAAAAAACGAATCGGCAAGGCCACGCCGCGCGGCGGCATTTATATTTCCTGCATAGGACGGAGCCGCCACCTGTTTGGCGAAGACAATACGGAAATGAAAATGATCAGCGCCGTATTCGGCGAAATCCCCATCGTTGGCTTCTATGCTAACGGTGAGATCGCCGGTCAGCGTCTGTATGGCTATACAGGCGTGCTGACGCTGTTTTTATAAACGAAAAAAAACCTGTGCGGGTTTTTACACCCGCACAGGCCATGCCATGACACTTTTTAAAATTTGTACATCGCTTGCATGATGAACTTGGTAACATCAGTACTCCTGGGATTACCCGTAACCTTCTCTCCTGAATAATCCGCCAGCTTCGCCAGCAGGCTGACCTGCTTATTCAGCTTCTTGGCCAGCACCAGATCGATTTCCGTGCCATAGTCCTTGAAGCTGCTGGTATCATCCGGCTTGAACATATGATAGGTCGCTACGAATTTCATTCCCGCAACCGGAACAACCGCCGTGGCATAGCTGTCTGTCAAACCAGCCGCCGGGGTAACCAAAAACTGATCCGCAAAACCGTTGAACTTGTGATTGGTGCCAAAGTGCGAAGTCACCGCATAATTGCCATTGTCCGAACCCAGCAATTCATAGCCGACCATGAACTTCATATCAGAAACTTTCATGCCGCCGATAAAATGGTAATAGCTGCCGCTGTAATCTGTTCCGGTATTATCCTGTTTCTGTTCAGCCAGTTCTGCGCGATAGATAAAATTTCCCGGTGCGCCCGCCAGCGTCGCCCCATAAAGTTGATAAGAGGTATTGCTGCCATCATCAAACTCATAGCCATAGTAATAGGCCGAGAGTTTGCCAAAGGAAAGATCATAACCGCCATTGAGCAGGAAAGAACTTTTCAGATCCTCCCCTTCACTGTACTGGGTGATCTTATAACGCTTGGTGATATAGGCGGCGTGATAGGACGCAGCGCCGGCCTTGCCATCAATCTTGGCGCTGTTGAAAGTCTGATGGTTCTGACGCCAGCCAACATTACCCACCCAGCGCCAGTTGTCGTAGATGATTTCATCACGACCGTAACCGGCGGTATAGCCTTCGCCTTTGTGGAATAGAAACAGGCGATTGAAATGACCACCAGTGGGATCCACTACTTTTGGATACTGGTTTTTACTGTTGGTCGTTGAATTATATTTCTCAGAACCAATGCCCATCACAGCCTCCAGTTCCGCCTTTAATTGCAGACCGTTCCATGCACCGGTTGTATATTGAAAGGCGCCGCGCACCGTCGCAGCCTGTGCGTTATCGCTAACATTTTCCTGATCCACGAATTCCACTCGCGGACGCAAAGAACCTTTGAAAGTTCCGCCAGTCATGGCTTCATTGAAGCCCGTTGCCTGTGCTACGTTCACCCCGGCGGGGTTCAAACTCATCGCGACCGCCAATGCAACAATACTATTACCTGCTATATTTTTTAACATCTTCTCTATCCTCTTGCAGTTAAAATTCACTCACAGAAAACCGTCAAACCCGTACAAATTCCAAAGCGCGAACATAAGAATATGAATCTATTATAAATTTCTGGTATTTGTACCAAAATAAATCCCTGCATACTCGTGGAAACACGCAATACTATTTTTTAATACCCCTGCAGGACATGAATTTCCGCAATAGATTGAAACGCCGTAGAAAAGATCGCCTTGACCTTCATCAATTAGACTGATATCCATGCTCGACATAAACCATTCGGGAGATCATGATGAGCTGTCTATTTTGTAAAATTGCGCGTGCTGAAATTGAAACGGCACTTCTTTATGAAAATGAACATGTCGTCGCTTTTCGCGATATTCACCCACAGGCGCCACAACATATTCTGATTATTCCACGCCGGCATATCGCTACATTGAATGAACTGGATGCCGATAGCGCCTACCTTGTGGGGGAAATGCTGCTCGCAGCAAAAAAACTGGCTGCGCAAATGGGCTTTGCCGAAGAGGGTTTCCGAACAGTGATGAACTGCAATGATGATGGTGGGCAGACGGTTTATCACCTTCATTTGCATCTGCTGGGTGGGCGACGCATGGGCTGGCCGCCGGGTTGAGGTTTTAGCGGCTAAATTAAGGGTTCCTAATTCCAGTATCCTATCATTATCGAAGCCTGTTGTAGGTACGATTTCAATCGTACCTGTACGGCTCACCTGTACCCGAAGGTAGAAGCCGTACCTACAATTTCACCGCTGTTCCACAAGTGTACTGGAATTGGAACACTTAAGGATGCTCTGATTAATTCCGCCGTTCGTGGTGAAGTCCTGAGTCTGACGAAGGGGCGAACCATGAACGCTAAGCATTGTAAAATCATAATGTTATATGGTTCACCCTTCGACAAGCTCAGGGCGAACGGAATTAATCAGAGCTTCCTTATTTAGTGGCTAACAAGTATATCCTCGTGTTAACTACCCGCTACCAGATCTCTGGCCATCACCTGCACTCCGCCACTCAAAACAGAGGCGTCAAAACCATTTTGCACCAGCAGAAAGGCGGCGGCTGAACTACGATGGCCGGTGCGGCAGTAACAAATATAGCGCTGTTCCTTGCCCAATTCTTCAATGCGCAGGCGCAATTCATGCAGGGGAATATTGATCGCCTCCGGCAGGTGGCTGTGATTGAACTCTTTGGCGTGACGGATATCCAGCCAGCGCGCGCCTTCAGCCACTTTCAATCGGGCTTCCGAAGGTGAGATGCGGTTAAGCATGGGTTCCCTGAGCATGTCATCGAAGTCTCGCTTATCCAGCCGCATCACCATCCCGTCTTCCAGCATAGTCACAGAAGCATTGCGTCGACTGCCCGATAACAGCGCTTCTTCACCAAAACTGCGTCCTGGCATCAATGTCGCCAGCTCAACGGTGCGCGTCACCTTCGCCTTGCCATCTACCAGCACATAATAATGCTCACCCGCATCCCCCTGTTGCACGATGCATTCTCCGCGCTTAACCTCAAGGGGTTCCATTTTTTCCAGCAGAAATTTTATATTCGCCGGCGGCATCGACTTGAATGCCATGATATGACTCATTTTACGGATCCAGGCGCGATCATCGCCGCCGCTCTCCGTTGTTAGCGTTTCGACCTTATCGTTCTCAAGCGGCGTCTCCTCGACCCTGTCATCCTGTTTTTCTTTTGGCGATGCCGATACGACTTCGTCACCAGTCACATTCTCTGCGGCAACCACGCTTTCTACCCCGGGCGTCTCCTCGTTCGGCGCTGCCATATTTTTTTCACATTCGTTTTCCTCAGCCGTTTCTTCCTCGTTCTGCTGCTGATTTTCCAGCTCAACCGAGATCCCGACCTGATCCCACATCATCATATAATCCAGAATACTGTTATCAATGCGCAAAACTTCAACCGGGGTGATACTGGTACAACTCGATTGCCGGGGCTGGCTGTCATCCAGCGGGTGACGCGCCTGCTCATCATGATGCCGGATAACCGTATCAATACGACCATCAGAAGAACTCAGCTGTACATCGCCTGACAACAGGTACATTGTCTGATTTTCGATATCTCCTTCTCGAAACAGGCTGGCGCCAATACCAAACTTTTCGGTATAGGCCAGGCTGAGTAATTCATCCAGACGCGCATCTGAAAGTTCGCCCAGTGGTTCAAACTGTTTTAACAGCTGACGTTGAAGTTTTTCGCTTTGACTCATATTTCTCACTCAATCAGTGCAGATGCTACATAAATCGCTACAGAGTGCTAAAGTTTAAGAACAGATGACCGCTAATTCCATGTGAAACTTGTCTGTACTGAATGATTGAATGCATTTTTGCAAACTCACTCACAGAAACACTGTACTCTGTCAGGAGAAATCAGGCATAAACAGTCAGGCAGGCAATCGTACATTTAAATACAACCTGAGTTTGCCCGTCATGCGCTTCAAAGACTGGCATGAAAGCCTCATGAACGAAGCAGGTTCAGGTGCTGGAAAAATGGAACTTACGCCATGAGCACACATAACGTTTTTCATGCAGTACTCGACTATCTGGCTATTGAGACTCAAACCGGAGAGACAAACGATCATTGCGCTGAAGCGGTATTATTAAAAGATGATCAGGGGTTTGTCGTCGCTGTTTTCCCTGAAAATAATCAGCTTGATCTCTCCGCCCTGAAAGCCGCCCTGCATCGAGATGCGCTTCGCTTTTTAAGTACAGAAGATCTTGATGCGCTTTGCAGCTATTTCCAGAAACAACCGGCTAATCCCGGCAGCAATGGCTTCAAATTTGTATTTGATGAAGCGCTGGCTGAACATGAACATATTGGCGTGAACCTCGATCAAGAGGCCGGATTTCTACAATTACCGGCGCTCAATTCCCAAAATTTGTCCCGCCACGCCCTGTTTGGCAGCCAGATTTCCAGTATTCAGCATCAACGCCCGCCGGCGGATAAACCAGGCGGTTCCGCACCCAAACTCGATATACGCGAACAATTGAACAATATTCACAGTTTGCCGGTCATGCCGGATATGGCGCTGCGCATTATGGAATTGAGGAACAATCCTGATGCGAATATTGACCAACTGGTCGAAGTGGTTTCCCTCGATGCAGCCCTCTCCGCTCAGGTTATGCGTTATTCCAATTCCGCGCTGTTTGGACAACGCGGAAAAGTCAAAACCCTGAATGACGCTATTTTTAGAGTACTGGGCTATGAAAATGTCCTGCATATGGCGCTGGGCGCAGCCATGGCCAAAGCTTTCAAGCTACCCGAGAACGGCCCACTCAGTTCAGACACCTATTGGCAAAATGCAACTTACAGCGCTTCACTGGTGCAACGCCTGTCACGGGAACTGGACAAGTCGCTGGGCGTAAAACCCGGTCTCGCTTATCTCTGCGGCCTGTTGCATAACATCGGCTACCTGGTGCTAGGCACGTTGTTTCCCAGTGAATATTTCTGGTTTAACAAAGTTCTCAGCGCAAAAAAAGATTCCCCGGTTATTGAAATTGAACAGCGTTTGCTGGGCATTACCCATACCGAACTGGGTAAACAGTTAATGCAGTTCTGGCATATGCCGGAAGAAATCATCTCGGTAATCGCCCATCACCATCAGGTGGAATACGAGGGTAATAATGACCATTATGTCAAACTTGTTATACTCGCGGATCAGATTCTCAAGAGCCACAATAAGTCTGACGCAGATACGGATGAAGTGTCCGAAACCCTCTGTAAGCAGTTAGGACTCAGTGATGAAACAGTCTATGAGGCGATGGATGAAATATTACAGTGTGGAGAAGAACTGGATGGCATGGTCAGAAGTATGACCGCCTGAAGGTTTTTTTCCAAAATAAAAAAAGGTGGAACATTCCACCTTTTTTTATTTTAAGTTATTGTGATATCTCAGACACGCAAACCACCCAGCCGCTTCATGGCCTGCTGACGATGCCAGAGCATGCCACTGGTAAATGCCGCCGCCACCAATAATAATCCCGCCAGACTAATCCACCACCAGAAACGGCCATTGACCGCCCCTTGCTGCAAATAATCACTACGCGCTTTTTGCAACTGCCAGCGGCTGCGATCTTTTTTCAGGCTGTCAATCTGGTTATTTAGGCTCAGATTGGCTGTTTCCAGAATTTTGATGGTTTCTTCCTGGGCCTGCATTTGCTGTTGCAAATCCTGATAACGCGCTTTTAATTTCTCTATGCGCATAACCGCCGGAGGCTGCTCACTGACATAAACATCCTTGACCCAGCCGACTTCCCCCTTGTTCGTCCTGATTTTCATATAACCAGAACGCTGTTCCAGTACTTCCAGTCGCATCCCGGTAACCACTACGCTAAACGGCGCAATCTGGCTGCTCGGCTCTGCACGTACGCCAACACGTAAGTTGTCATTAACATAAATCATCTTAGCCTGAACAATGGAACTTAGCAGAAACAGTCCCAAACCAGTGAATAAAATCCGTACAAAAATCATCATAATAAATCACCTTAGAAGGGTCTTTATACTTATCGACCCTCCCTTCACCAGTCTTTAATCTCATATCCGAAAATCAGAAAAATATAATACCGTTATATACGATATATGCTCATGACCAGCTACATAAGAATATACTTATAAATAACC
>WFVC01000196.1 GCA_015491815.1 Gammaproteobacteria bacterium
CCGATGGAAAAACCCGGCAGGGAAAGACAAGTGAATTATTGCGGGAAGATATTTTGAGTGAACTTTATCAGCATCGGATTCAATGCCTGAATCATGCGGGCAGAACATTTTTTATCAGTGATGCGTAATGAGTGACCTGTAAATACCTCACAAGACAAACAGGCTGAAACCACTAAATGTTTACCGGATAATTTAAGGAAGCTCTGATTTATTCCACCGTTCGTGGTGAGCTTGTCGAACCATGAATATAGAATAGAATAAAATCAGTGTCTTATAAATTACACCCTTCGACAAGCTCAGGGCAAACGGAATAAATCAGAGCTTCCTTAACAAACCATTATGGTTTGCCTTCGTTTAAACAGCCCCCTGAAACCTTTTTATAAAAAAGGCTCCACACAGGAGCCTTTGCATATATGAAATATTATTCTACTTTGACGAAATCATGATTACCCTATCACCTATGATGGTTGGTCTAATCATAGATAACGCTTTTAGTAAAATAAGAGCTTTACTCCCCTAGCTTATCCATCAGCTGCATGCGTTTGTATCAGTACGATAGTTTAAATTCGTCGTCGAGCCTGCTGTAATAGTAACAGTACATTCAACATTACTATCATCTCTCATCTGGACACGATAAGTCCCTGCGGGAATGCTTAATATATAGGTTCCATCGCCACGGGTTCGCTGTGTTTTTATTAAATAATCGCTGCCCGCGCCACCTGTCATGACACGGGTTTTGAAATTTTTCTGTGCAGTAGTACCGTCACTGGTGATACTGACATTTAATGTGCCCCCGGCTAACAATGTGATATCAGACATGCTTGTTTGGGTGGCGTCCACCAGTGTTGCATTGGTGCTAATATCCGTTTTGCCGCTATAAACTGTCGTCCCCCAATCTTTGGAATCATCAATCCGAACATATACCATATAATTTACATCACAGGTCTTGCAGTATAATTTGATAGAGCCATCACTGTTACTAAGTTCCTGACTTACCGTATTACCTGAGTTGTCTAGCAACCACGCCTTGGCCTGACTAACGCCATTGCCATTGTATTTGATATTGGTGGAAATCGTAGTAACCGGGCCAACAGGACTATAGCTTGCATTCGCTGCAGTCATATCCAGATCGGCGGATACCTGTCCATAACTTTGTATAAAGTATGTTCCAGGTTTTAACCAGATGCGATATTTCCCCTCTTTATTGGTTCGTAAACGCTGTGCGGCTCCGCCACCATCAGAAGATGCGCGATTGACGCGAACCCGCATTCCAGTCACCGCATTACCACCGGCACTGTCAAGTATAGTACCTGAGAGCTTATAGCCTTTTTCCAAATCAAAGTTAATAGTCGTTGTAGTGCCGGTGCTCAACGTAACCGGCGTTGATTCATAATAAGTATTAACACCTGTAGAACCATTGTAATATTGAGAAGCGTAGGCTTTCAGAGTTCCATTTCTGACACCGATATTGTAAGTTCCAGCGATTACATTTATACGATACAAACCTTCTGCATTGCTTCTCTTACCCGCAACCGGGAAGAAATTTTGAAATTTTCGTACTTGCACCTTGATACCTTCCAGCGCAGTGCCTGCCGCCAGTGAGCCGCCTGCTGCCGCCTTGATTGTGCCTTCAATACGCGCCCCCGCTTCAAGAGAAAAATTTCGCGTCACACTGGCTGATGCAGAAACTGTTATTTTTTCCGCGTCAATCTGCGAATATTTGGTGCCACTGGTATGCCACCATTCACTGGCCGCCATGCTGGTATTAGTAAAGTTAAGTGCGCCAAGAATATATTCACCATCTGGCACGCTGACACAATAATTACCATCGCTGTCAGTTCTGGATCGCGCACGCGTTACCCAGTTTCCAAAATCACGCACTACAATTCTGATGTTAGCAAGATTTTCACCACTGGCGTCTTTGACATTGCCACATATTGATCCGGCTGCGGCAATACTGTTGATCTGATTATTTGTTTCTTCATCATTAATTGCTTCTGTCTGTACTGCACTCGACATGGCGGAAGCAGTTGTAAAACTGCTCGCATCAATATTCTGTGCGATGTTGTCCATCACATTCTGGAGTTCAGCAACTTCCTCTACTGAAACCCTGGACAGATCAGAAGCAGCAGATGTTATCAGCTCACTCACTGCTGTAGTGATGGGATCAACATTATTTGTAGTATCCGTGACACGCACATCCATATTTTCACTAGCGCCTACCGCACGAATAATATATTTACTGTCTGGCGTAAACCTCGAACGTGCAGTCAGTGAATACTGACCATCAGCATCTGTGGTGGTGCTTGCAATAGCATCTCCGACTATGTTTCCATTCTCATCCACTTCAAATAATTTAATGGTTACACCAGAACCAACACTGGAAACACCAGAGACATCTGCTATCGCATATTTACCAAAAATACTGGCAAACATCTGTTCAAGTTTTGATGGTGGATTAAAGGCCATGCCACCACCCGGCGCAGAAACATTACCTGACAGGGAAACCCCATCCCCACCCTTACAGGCCGTTAGCGCCAACATCGTAAATAATGCGGAGACTGTGATTAATATCAGTGTTCTATATTTTTCGAGAAACAAGAATTTTAATGAAATCATATACTAGTCCTCTTTGTTTGTTTTTTATCCACTTTGGAATTAGAAATATTTTAGACACCTGCTTCCCAAGCCACTATCGACTCAGCAGCAAAAAACTTTAGACATGCAAAAAAAAAATAAAATAAGTAATATATTTGGAAAACAGGAGGTTAGGCGTACGAAATAATATTTATGTCGCCCACCTGGATGACTGACAGCCAGGCTGGTAAAACCTGATGTAAATGGGAGTAAGGATTATCAGCAGGGGATAAACCACAGAGATTAAAGTGCGCACAATTTAGAAAGAACCTGTATCAGGGAACATGCCGCTGATGTTTTGCCAGCATGGCCCGATTATCTTCCAGCCAGGCCATGATCTCCTGCCATTGGCGCCGGTCCTGCTCAGCGCGTTTATCCCAGAGTTCATGCACGCCAATTCCCCGCTCCGCCGCATGCACATAATGTTGAGTGTCCCGTAGGCTGGCGATAAACGGTAATTTCAGGGTGGCAAGAAAACGCTCCAGTGACTGATAGACTCGTGTATTTTTGCGAGTGCGATTCGCCAACACGCCGACCCGCACGCCGCGACTTCGGATCTTGCCAACCAGCAGCAATTCTTTGATAAACGTGGTCGCCGCATGAATATCAATGGGCGACGGCAATACCGGGATCAGCAGCACATTCACCTGACAGATAAAATCCACCAGCGCCTGCCCGCTCACGCCAGCCGGCGCATCGATTACCACCCGTTCAGTCGTATGCGGCAAACGCAACTGAAAGGCGCGGGTCTGCGCCGAACCCGGCTGGCGATTCGCCTGCACGCCAAAAATTTGATTATCGTCCTGCGGGCGCAGACTGAGCCAGCGCATGCTGGAACCCTGTGGATCATAATCCATCAGCGCGGTGGCGAAACCCTGTTGCGCATAGAGGCTGGCCAGATTGGTTGCGACCGTGGTTTTCCCGCAGCCGCCTTTTGAATTGAGAACAATAATTTTTTGCATGCTTTAGTCAAACATTACGCCGAGACAAGGAAAGCCCCTGTTTTTCAAAAAATTTATCGGCCTGAGCTCGGATAATTCAAGTACAGAACAGGCGCTGGTCGACAATTTTAACCAATAGCCGCGCTTATTTCAGCAAAACCGCCCCGCCATCCAGAGGCAAGATCATACTCTTTATCAGGCGGCCAGCACCGTTGTAAGTAATTGATCTTCAGTGTCGACCGCAGGGATGCGGTCATCAAGCCGACAGGGATGTCTTTACGGCGGATGAATATCAATTACTTACAACGGTCGCAGGGTGAACTTACCCTGCCCCGCCGCCCGAACTTGACAGAATTCTCCTTCGCGCCTATCGTGCCCCTGCTTTCAGGTGCTTCAATATTCTGAAGTGAAACGGGAAGCCGGTGCGTCATATCCACGCGATATCACAATTCCGGCGCTGCCCCCGCAACGGTAAACAAGTACGGCAATCCTTACGCCACTGTCCGAAACACGGATGGGAAGGCGGACTTGTCAGCGTCATCCATGATGATGCAACTTGTGAGCCCGGAGACCGGCCTGAAACCTTCACTGTGTCGCGGAGGGCGAACACGGGTGTGATCTCTCTGCGCCCGTCTATTCCTCTGCACACTTGTCATGCACTACGCGGGTGAGCGTTTTATCAGAGGAATCACAATGAAAAACACCCTGTTAACTAGGCGTCTGACGACGTCATTCTTAACCACTCTTTTTGCCACAAACCTTATTTCGCAGCCGCTACAGGCTGAGGAACAGGACGCCATTATCGTCACCGCCAACCGCACCGCGGAAACCGTCGATGAAACACTGGCGGCGGTCACGGTCATCAACCGTAAGAATATTGAACAAAGTCAGGCGCAGAACGTCACCGAGCTGCTGCGCCTGCAATCCGGCATTGATATTTCCAATAATGGCGGCCCCGGCGCGAATACCAGCCTGTTCATGCGCGGCACAAATTCAAACCAGACGCTGGTGCTGATCGATGGCGTGCGCGCCAGTTCCGCCACCACCGGCGCTTTTGCCTGGCAGCACCTGAATACCAGCGATATCGAACGCATTGAAATCGTGCGCGGCCCGCGCGCCGCGCAATACGGTTCCGATGCCATCGGCGGCGTGATTCAGATTTTCACCCGTCACAACAAAGCCGTGAACGTGCGAGTCATGGGCGGCTCCTATAAAACCGGTCAGATCGAAGCCGGTATCGGCGGCGGCGATAAAATCAAGTACAGCTTAAATGCCACCGGCCAAAGTTCAGAGGGCTTTTCACGCACCAGAGACACCAGCAGCTCCTATGATCCGGACAAGGACGGCTACCGCAACCAGAGTCTCAGTGGCAACATCCTGTTCCCCGTTTCGGATAAAACCAGCCTCAGATTCAGCGGCTGGTACAGCAAAAGCAATGTGGAATACGATGCCTACGGCGGCGTCTATGGCGTCAGTGACAATCGCAACGGCACCCTCGATGTACGTCTGAAAAATCAGACCACGAGCAACTGGAGTCAAACCCTGAGCGCCGGTCTCGCCACCGATGACAGCAAGACCACCAGTTCCTCCATTTCCCGGATAAAAACAAACCGGCTGATGGCCGACTGGCAACATGATCTACTGCTCAATCCGAATAATCTGCTAAGTCTGGGGTTGAGCACCTATACTGACAAGGCGGATAATGTTTCCGTCAGCGGCAACAGCACCCGCTTCGATGAATCCATTACTAACAATGCCGTCTTCGCCATTTTGCAAAGCAGTGTTAGCGGCAATGATATTTCACTCAGCGCACGACTTGACGATCACGAACGCTATGGCAGTAACGGCACGGGACAACTTGCCTGGGGGCGTGACGCCACCAGCAAACTGCGCTTGTTGGCTTCCTATGGCAGCGCCTTCCGGGCGCCGACCATCAACGAACTGTATTATCCCAATTACGGTAATTCAGATCTAAACCCGGAAAAATCCACCACTGCGGAACTGGGACTGCGTTATCAACTCACCCCACAACAACAGCTTCGCATCAACGCCTATCGCACCCGCATCACGGATATGATCCCGAGCGTTAATGTCGCGCTTTATACTTATGAAGCCACCAACATTGGCAAGGCCAACATCGACGGGCTGGAACTGGAACATGATCTGAATCTGCAAGCCTGGGCATTGTTAACCCGTTTCACTTTGCAAAAGGCCATCGATGACAGCGACAAGTCTGATCTGCTGCGCCGCCCCCGCCGCAAACTGTCCATGCAACTGCGCCATCAGCTAACTAAAAACGGCAGCCTCGGCGCAGAATGGCTGTATGCGTCAGAACGTAAAGACTACGGCAATGTCAGCCTGGACGCCTATAGTCTGGTTAATCTGAGCGGTCGCTATCAGGTGCTCAAAAGCACCTGGCTGGAAGCGCGCGTGGAAAACCTGTTTGACGCAGACTACCAGCTGGTCAACGGCTACAATACCGCGGGACTCTCTGTTTATGTTGGCATCAACTATGCGCCCGGAAAATAGTTTCATCCACTTATGAAAGCTGGCACCCACATACCGGTTCGGATGTGGCCGGCGGGCTATGCGGATAAGATTACAGCTTATCCGTTTAGCCTGCTGCTCGGGCTTTCCCTGCTCATCCACCTGCTGGCGCTGGCGGGATGGTCTTTCTCGTCAGTAAAACAGATCGAACGGGCTCTGCCGGTCGCGGATATTGCTATTCACCTGCAGCAGAGTAAAAGTAGAACCGAATCGGTAAAACCCCGCCCGGTTTCACCTGTTTCGGTTTCCAAACCACCTGCCCTTCGAGAAGCAGTCATCCCCAAGCGCACACAAGCTGTTAACACACCCGAGCCAACACCTATTGTTCACCGGCAAACGGCGATGGCGACAACCGCTGATACTGTAAAAACAGACACCCCGCCATCGCCTCCGGCACAACCCCAAACAGAGACTGATAACCCAACACCGTCGAACAACCACAGCCGCGTTATCAGTCAACTACAACGCAAGTTAAAGCAGTATTTTTATTATCCGCGTCTGGCGCGCCGGAAAAATATTCAGGGCGCCGTCGTGATCGGTTTTGCCATCGATCCACGCGGAACGCTCACCAACATCCGGGTGATAAAAAGCTCCGGCTTCGCCATTCTTGATATGGCCGCCGAAGATGCTCTGCTGAAATTAGATCATCTGGATGATAATCAATACGGACAGACAGACAATCTCGAACTACCCGTTATATACAAACTAACCGAGGGTTAAACTTATGGGACATCGTTTATCAAAAATCTATACCCGCACCGGCGACAAAGGCGCGACCGGACTCGGTGATGGAACCCGGGTTGACAAGGATCATGTGCGGGTCGAAGCCTATGGCGCCGTTGATGAGCTTAACAGCATCATCGGCATGATACTCGCGCATACGCTGCCCGAAGACGTGAAAAACTGCCTGATGGAGATTCAGAATGATCTGTTTGATCTGGGTGGTGAGTTCAGTTGCCCCAGTGACAAAAACATGCCTGACAATTATGTGCAACGACTGGAAAACACCCTCGATGCTTTTAATCAACAGCTGCCTTCGCTGAAAGAATTTATTTTACCGGCCGGTGGGCCGGCCTGTTCGACCTGTCACCTTGCCCGTACTGTATGCCGACGCGCCGAGCGACGCGCCATTACGCTGGCAAAAGAAGAAGATATCAATCCGGTGGCGCTGGCCTACCTCAACCGCCTGTCTGATCTACTGTTTGTCATTGCCCGCGTACTGGCCCGCGCCGAAAACGGCAAAGAAGTCCTGTGGCAACCCGGTAAAAACCAGGCATAAAAAAAGGGCGGAGAACAAGGCTTCCCTCGTTCTCCGCCCTTTTCACTCGCGCCTGTTAAAGAATAGGCACGATCATCAAGGCGACGATGTTCATAATCTTGATCAACGGGTTAATCGCCGGACCCGCCGTATCCTTGTAGGGATCGCCAACGGTATCGCCGGTCACCGCCGCTTTATGCGCATCGGAACCCTTGCCGCCGAAATTACCGTCTTCGATATATTTCTTGGCGTTATCCCAGGCGCCGCCACCGGTAGTCATGGAAATCGCGACGAACAGGCCCGTAACGATAGTTCCGATGAGCACGCCACCCAGCGCTTCCGCACCGAGGGTCAAGCCAACAATAATCGGCACCAGCACCGGCAGAATGGAAGGAACCACCATTTCCTTGATTGCCGCCTTGGTCAGCATATCCACCGCCCTGGAGTAATCAGGGGTCTGAGTGCGATCCATGATGCCCGGCATTTCCCTAAACTGACGACGCACTTCATTAACGATGCCGCCCGCGGCGCGACCGACGGCTTCCATCGCCATGGCGCCGAACAGATAAGGAATCAGGCCGCCGATGAACAGGCCGATGATCACCATATGATTGGACAAATCAAAGCTGGTCACCACACCATCGCCGTGTTTCAACAGGGCTTCGGTGTAATCGGCAAACAGCACCAGAGTCGCCAGACCGGCAGAGCCAATCGCATAACCTTTGGTCACCGCCTTGGTCGTGTTACCCACGGCATCCAGCGCATCAGTGGTATCACGAACAGAATCAGGCAACTCAGCCATTTCAGCAATACCGCCGGCGTTATCGGTAATCGGCCCGTAGGCGTCAAGCGCGACGATAATGCCGGTCATGGACAGCATCGAGGTCGCGGCAATCGCAATCCCGTACAGACCGGCCAGATCATAGGCGACATAGATAGAAGCGCAAACCGACAGCACAGGCAGCGCGGTAGACTTCATGGACACGCCCAGACCGGCAATCACATTGGTGCCGTCACCGGTGGTGGAAGCTTCAGCGATATGCTTAACCGGCGAGAACTCGGTTGCTGTGTAGTACTCAGTGATCACAATCATGGCCACGGTCAGCACCAGCCCTACCAGCGCCGAGCCGAACAGTTGCATGGTGCTGTACTGGGCATTATTGCCCATCATCTGATCGGTAATGAAATAGAAGGCAATGGCTGACAGCACTGCCGCCACCATCGTACCCCGATAAAGGGCGTTCATGATTTTGCCGCCTTCATTCACTTTCACGAAGAAAGTGCCAATAACCGAAGCAATAATGGATGCGCCGCCCAGCACCAGTGGGTACATGACTGCGGTTGCGCCCATGTCTTTGAGCACCAGACTGCCCAGCAACATGGTCGCCACCAGCGTTACCGCATAGGTTTCAAACAGGTCAGCAGCCATACCGGCGCAGTCACCGACGTTGTCACCCACGTTATCGGCGATAACCGCCGGGTTGCGTGGATCATCTTCCGGAATACCAGCTTCCACTTTGCCGACGATATCCGCGCCCACATCGGCGCCCTTGGTGAAGATGCCACCGCCCAAACGCGCAAAGATGGAAATCAGGGAACCACCGAAGGCCAGTCCCACCAGCGGATGCACCGGATCGTCAACGCCCATCACGGTAAGCACCGTGTAGTAACCGGCTACGCCCAGCAGACCCAGACCGACCACCAGCAAACCGGTGATCGCACCGCCTTTGAAAGCCACCTGCAGGCCGCTATTCAAACCACTGCGCGCCGCTTCGGCGGTTCTGGAGTTGGAGCGCACGGAAACATTCATACCGATGTAACCCGCCGCACCAGACAGAATTGCGCCAATGGCGAAACCAATCGCTGTTTGCATGCCCAGTACAATCGCAATCGCAACAGCCAGACCAACACCAACCATACTAATGGTCATGTATTGACGATTAAGATAAGCACTGGCGCCATCCTGAATTGCCTGGGCAATTCTTTTCATCTCATCCGTACCCTGCGGCATGCGCATAATACTTGAAATGGAAACAGCGCCATATATGATGGCAAGCACTGCCGCAGCAAGTGCAAACATTAGCTCTGGACCCATGGACTAACCTCCCCGGTTAACAACAAAAAAAAGATAAGCTGGATGCTACGCCCTTTTTCAGCATGTGCTAATTGTGTCTTTTTATCCGGGTATGGATAAGCTTAATAACTTCAAGTGAAACATTCTTAGACTCTGTCTTAATTTTTAGCTAAACGGTTAATTTATAATGACTTATAAAATTAGTATGTAAGCATATATTAAATTTGTTTTTTATATCGAAGAAATTTAAATTGCAAAACAGTTGATCCAGACAACATTTATAAATGTTCGGCCAGAATCCGTGTTGGCAAGATGATTCTTCTGTAGCAAAAACACAATTTAACATGCATCAGAAAATGAAAAATAGTAATCTGATCCAGATCAACAGATATATAAATTTGAGGAACCCTGCATGCAAAATCCCGTCATCGTCATTGGCATTGGTGAAATGGCCAGCGTCTTCAGCCGCGCTCTGCTTCGACTGGGTCGTCCGCTTTATCCGGTCAACCGCGAGACCGATATGCAGACGCTGGCGGCGCAGGTTCCCGAACCTTCACTGGTGCTGGTGGGCGTCGGTGAAAATGATCTGCAGGGCATCCTGAAACAAATCCCGGATCAGTGGCGTTCACGACTGGGGCTTTTGCAAAATGAATTACTGCCGCGCGACTGGCGCTCCCTGGATCTGAGCGCCCCCCCGACCGTCATTTCCGTCTGGTTCGAAAAGAAAAAGGGCACGGATTATAAAGTGCTGGCGCCTTCTCCCGTTTACGGACCCAACGCCTCCCTGCTGGTTGATGCGCTGGCTACGCTGGATATCCCCGCCCGGGCACTGACAGACGAAGCAGAACTGGAATTCGAGCTGGTGCGAAAAAATGTTTATATCCTGACCACGAATATTACCGGTCTGGTGATTCGCCATTTTAAGGCGGAAACCGTGAAAGAAATGTGGGACGACTATCAGGATCTGGCCCGCGAGGTTGCCGACAATGTCATTGATATTCAGGAATCGTTAACCGGTCACCAATTTGATCGTGAAAAACTGATCGACGGCATGTACGAGGCGATTAAAGGTGATCTGGCGCATAAATGCATGGGTCGCTCATCGCCCGCGCGACTGAGCCGCGCCATCGAGCAGGCCGATGCGGCCGGACTAGCGGTGCCCCGGTTACGGGAAATTTATAAAAACGAAGTGGAATCGGAAATATAAAACGTCGCGACTCAGCGCCAAATCGCCTTGCGCGCCTGATCAACATAGCGACACATGATCTCGGCACCATCAAGGATGCGCGGACCATGGCGATGTATCAGAGCTGAATCTATAAAATAAAGTTGTTCATACTTCACCGCAGGCAGATTTGTCCAACGCCGCCAGACATCCATCCAGTGCGCTTTTTCGGCCGCCTCCCCCCCGGCGATAATGATTTGCGGTTTTGCGGCAATCACGGCTTCCACACTCACCCCCGCCGATAAGGCCGGCATATCCCTGAAAACATTTTCTGCACCACACAATCGCATCACCGCGGAAATCAAGTGCTGATCGTTTACGGTAATCAATGGATCATTCCAGATCTGATAAAACATTCTGACTTTTTTCCGACCCTGCCAGCGCGTCTGCAGGGCATGGTAATGTTGCCTAAAATTTTTGCTAAAACGATTCGCGATCGTTTCCGTCCCCAGTAGTTTACCGAAGCGTTCAATACTGTTCGCCACATCGTCAATTGAACGCGGTTCATTGATAAATACGTTTAACCCCAGCTGGATCAGTTTATCGATTTCATTTTTCCGGTTGCCACTTTGCCAGGCGATGATCAGATCCGGCTTCAGCGCCAGAATGCGTTCCACATCAACCGCCGTATAACTTCCAATCAGCGGAATACTTTTCGCCTGTTCAGGGAAATCACTGTAAGACACGGTGCCGATGATGCGCTCACCACCGCCGGCCGCGAAGATCAGTTCCACCGCATGTGGCGCCAGCGTAATAATGCGTTGCGCCGCTTTATCCAGTTGTATCGTTCTGCCTGTATCATCCTTGACCCTGATGACTTCGGCCGATAACTCACCCGTAACAAAGCACAGCAACAAGGAAAACAGTACGATGAGATAATAATTATTTTCCATAACAGGCCGTTTTTCAGTCATACTGTTGAATAAATGAATACTCGGTATTTTACATGATATGTGCGCATGCGATATATACCGCCGCCACCCAATATTCAAACCGCATTAATAATATGAAAAACCTCAAAACCCGTTCATTAATGTGTTTACTGTTCATTAGCCTTTCAGTGTGTATCGTGGAACCGGCCTGCTCACAGCAGAATGTGGAATCCATTATGCAAACCACTCTCGAGCGGTTTACACATGCAAATCCGGCGATTCAACGCGAACTCCAGCAATCTCCCGGTTATGCCGTCATTGACTGGCAAGCTAACAGTGGAAAGGGCATACTCGTTATTCGCGCAAAAAAACAACGGCATGCGATCACGCTTAGTCAGTTTGAACTGGAGCCGCACTGGCGCGAACGCGCATTCCATGCTCTGATCGTTTTCGCAACAAAAGATTATCTCGATAAACTTAAACCCGGCAAGTTCCGATTTGTAGCCGGCGTCAATATTCCTCTCGACTCAACCGATAAAAATATTCCGACACCCACGCTTAACCCTGACTTTACTATTTATATTTTAAATAAAAATAATACCGTTGAAACCGCTATTGCCCGAAGCATACAAATGCAGATAGATTGATAACACCATTCCCCGCATTATCAATAAACGCCTTTTATTCCATTTGTTTTCCTTTATTTAAAATCTTCAGGAACCTCTGATTAATTCCGTTCACCCTGAGCTTGTCGAAGGGGGAATCATATAAATTATGATTTTACAATGCTTAGCGTTCATGGTTCGACCCTTCGTCAGGCTCAGGACTTCACCACGAACGGTGGAATTAATCAGAGCTTCCTTCAATCATATTGATACACAACAGTGTGAAACACCTGCCTCACCCTAACTACGACTATAAACCATCTTTCTTCAGTCGATGGAATAAATTTTTCTCCGCTGTGTCTTAATCTGTTGATCACGGTTCATGATCTCTACCGGCAAGCTGGAAGTATTGCCGTTATTCATCAATAAAATTTTTAAGGATATCTGCCATGAAAATAAAAAATGAAAAGAAACGATTTTTCTCTTTTCTATGCGGTTCGACACTCAGTTCGATACTGGCTCTGTCATCAATCCATCCCGCCATTGCCGGCGAACCGGACAGCGAAGATAGCGACGATGAAAATGAAGTTGAAATCACCCTGATTCATATCGGCGACATACACGGTCATCTGGATTCGCGCGTCAATGTTCGCAGCGACAGCAACGGCCTCAGGGAAGGCGGACTGGCGCGAATCTACAGCAAGCTGAAAAAGATCCGCAAACATGCCGATCACAGCCTGACCATCATGACCGGCGATACGATTCACGGCTCTGCTGAAGCCCTGTTCACCCAGGGCCAGGCTCTGGTCGATCCATTGAATAAATTCGGCATCGATGTGTTTGCGCCGGGTAACTGGGAATACGTCTATGGCACCAAACGTTTTCATGAATTATTTACCGGCAAAAAGCCGGGGGCAAACTGGAATGCGATTGCTTCCAATCTTTATTACACCGGTGCGCCTTACGAAGATAAAATCGGCCAACGTGTTTTACCTTCCTACTGGATAAAAGACATCGCCGGTATCAAAATCGGCGTCATTGGCTTTACCACTGAACGCGGCCCGAAAGTTATCGGTTCAGAGGTAGTCGATGGCTTTGGCTTCAGCAAGGGCGATGATGAAATCGCGGAGCTCGTACCCTTGATGCGTGAAGTCCACAAAGTCGATCTGGTAGTGATGATCTCGGAACTGAATCTGGCTAACAACTACCGTCTGACTGAGGCCGTCCCCGGCGTTGACATTGTCTTTTCCTCCGACATGCATGAAGAAACACCGAAAATGATACGCAACAGCAATGGCACCGTACTGGTGGCCGAAGGCATGGACGGTTCCAACGTTGGCGAAATGCAAGTGGAATTCAAAAACGGCAAACTGGTCGAGATTGAATGGAAACAACACGCCATTGATACCCGCATTAAGGAAGATAAAAAAATCGCCAAACTGGTCGCCAAAATCAAGGCGCCTTTTTATGGCGATAGCTTTGTCCCGCATATCAACCCCATCAATGGCACAACACTAAATAAACCTCTGGATACGGTAATTGGCGCCGCTTCGGTTGATCTGCATCGCTCCAACTTTGCTCATGAAAACATGCCGGGCGTGGTCGAAGGCACTTCACATGATTTTCTCGCTGATGTTTTTCGTGACATGACTGGTGCGGATCTTGGTGTTATTCGCGGCTTCCGCTATGGCACCACCGTTGCCGCAGGCCCGATTACACTCGGTGATATTTATCACTTTGTACCCATCGGTCCCTATCTGGCTTATGGTGAAGTTACCGGCAAACAGATCAAGGGCACCATCGAAAAACCGGCGGATGGCTCATTGAATCCGGATGTCGCCAAATGGGGCGGCGGCTGGCTGTTTGGCTGGAGCGGCCTGCGTTATGATCTTGATCCCTATCAGACACTGGGTAATCGCGCGAGCAATATTGAAATCTATAATCGCGCCACCGGCGTCTGGGAACCGCTTGATATGAACAAAACCTATACGCTGGCGGGATATAACTATGATTCCGAACCCAATCGCATCAACAAGGTTCCGGCAAAAAATGTCATTCAGCTAAAAGAAGCAGATGGTTCCGGCCTGACCGTAGTCAATGCCGTTGCCCGCTATCTGCAAAGCAGCGATGCGAATCCACAACAGAATCGCATTACCCTGATGCGGCCTCTGCCGGATCTGCGCCCGCTGCTCGGCTTTCCGATGATTCAGTCCATATTTGGCGCGCGTGAGGATCTGGCGCCGTACTAAACCGCACCGGATTCGCGATCGTCTAACCTGTCTCGACATTTTCGATATGGGTTGGGCGCTATAAAACAAACGGTCCCGATAGCAACGCATAAATTATGGAGACACCATGAGATTAAACAAATATATTTTATTACTACTGGCCGGTAGTCTGATAAATGTCGCACAGGCTTCATCCCGTGACGACGATGATAAAGACATGCTACTGCCCTGTCCGCCTGCCGTGATTGAAAGTATCGATCAGCAATTCGGTCATGGCGCCAGTCTGCTCACCACCTGCACACAGAAACGTACCGAGGTAAAAGATGTTTTCGCCTGGAACTCGGCCGGCATCAACAGGAAAAAGAAACTCGCCCAGCAGGTTCACGTTACCCGCAACAGCGTAAACAATTATGAAAAACTCTATGCCATGAAAATCAACAGGGACTTCAAAGTTATCGCCATTGGTTATTCCGGTGGCGGTCGCTGGTTGTTAACGGATGAAGCCTACAACCGGACATACGGCGTGACCACCGGCAATCCTACCGCTGCACTCACCCAGTCACTGATCGAGCGGGGGGTTAAAGTTTATATGTGTCAGAACACCATGCGCGGCAATGGCTGGATCAGCAGCGATCTATTGCCCGGTGTAAAAATGGTGCCCTCCGGTGCGGTGGCGGTGCTTGATTTTGAACATCAGGGTTACCGATATATTGCTCCGTAATATCGCATCAGGTGTCAAAGTCAGAACCTTGACTGGTTTTGACTCCGACACCTGAAGTTAAGAAAATAGAAATGCAAATAGCCCCGCATTGGGGGCTATTTTTATTTAGGGAACCTCTGATTAATTTCGGTTCACCCTTCGACAAGCTCAGGGCGAACCGAAATTAATCAGAGGTTCCTTGGAAAATTACAATGAAAAGCCATCCGCCATGCAGATGGTTATTACAAATCAGGAAATAATATTTATACCAACTGAGTCCAGATCATAATCGCAATCACTGCAATAGTAATGATTGAAATAGCGGCGGCTCCACAAAATACACAGGCATTAGCAATTTTATCTGACATTTGGGTTTCCTCCTATTTAGTTATAGATACAACATCAACCCAAGACATCATTTATTATTATTGAAACGCCAGTAATGTCGTGAGCCTGTCTATATTTATAGCAAAGATGAAAAAGAAAAACCACTGAAATTATCAGGTACTAAGATTATGAATAATATAATAATATTGTGATATTTAGGTGAGACAACGGACACAAATGGTTTACAGTTGACCACCATGGAAAACCAGTTGTGGCAATGCGTTTTCCGCCTCGCCCACAACCTCAATCCGGCTGATGCCCGCAAGGGCAACCTGCAGACGGAACATGCGCTCCAGCGGCATATCCAGTACATGACGAATAATCATGCGTATCATGCCGGCGTGGCCAACCAGCAAGACATGCTGTCCCTGATAGTTTTTCAGCAACTCGCCCCATGCCTCAATCACCCGGCTTTCAAAATCCGCCAATCTCTCCGCGCCCGGCGGCGTGTTATTCAGAGGATCAGACCAGAAGCGATGTAATGCATCAGGATCATGTTTCAATAATTCCGCTGCTGTGCGCCCTTCCCATTCACCAAAACCAATTTCCATAAAACGGGGATCATTCATCACCGGTAGGCGGTAACACGCCGCCAGTTCTTCGGCGAACAATCGACAACGGCTCAGGGAAGAAGAAACGATGGCATCCCAGGGATGATGATCTGCTACGGCTGTTCGCATCTGCGCCCAGCCTTTTTCACTCAAAGGATCATCGATCTGCCCCCGATAACGTTTACCCCCTACGGGCTCGCCGTGACGGATAAGATCAATCCTCGTAACAGTGGGATTATTCATAGATATTAATCAGGGTACGAGAATTTGGTAAAATGGAATATAAAATCTGAATAGATTTAGAGCACCCAGCCGGTCAGCGTTAGCAGAGCAAGGATAGCCAGCCAGACGATCAGGGTGCGTTTCATCAACGCGAGGACACTCTGTACACCGGCAATATCGGGCTGTCCTTCCTCTGTAGATTCGTCCAGTTCATGCCTGACCGCACCCGCGCCACTGACACTCAACAGCTCTTCACTATCACGTTGCCAGAAGTCCGATGATGATTCCCAGTTGCTAACGGTATCAACGAAACTACCGGTTAGCGCAAAGCCAACCACACTCAAACGCGCGGAAGGCCAGATCATGATTTCATGCAGGCGTTCAAGAACACGAAAGAAATCTGAACTCCAGCCGGCCTGATGATAAAGCAGGCAGGTATAACGAAACAGCACCGCACCCACCGGTCCCATGAGCATAAACCAGAATAAAATTCCCAGCACCCGCGAATTCGCCGTAACCGGAATGCCATCCTTAACCTGCTCGGCCAGCGACACCTTATCACCACTGACTTCCCGTCCTAATATCTCGCTGGCATAATGCTGCGCCGCGTCCAGATCATCGGCCTGCAGGGCATCGGTAAATTTTTTCACATCATCAAGGAGATCTTTGGGGCCAAGACAATAGATAAGCACCAACAGTCCGAATATAAAACTGAACAGACCCGCCACTCCCGCCAGCATCGCGGCAATCAGCCAGACCGCAAAACAGGGCAGAGCCACGATCAGAATCAGTCCCATCGGCCCGTCACGCCAGGATTGAGGCGACAACTTTTGATATATTTTGCTGCTCGCATCCAGCAACCAGTCATAACGACGATAGTCGCTTACGGGTTTGTACAGCGTTTCCACCATCAGAGCGATAAGTATGCTGATAAGATTCATGCCGGTAGTTTCCAGTTTTTATTTCACAATATCAAGTCCGAATTTTCGACCAGTCAAAAGCGGGGCCGGGATCGGTTTTTCGACCTGGTGCAATATCGCTATGGCCAACAATCCGATCCTGGCGAATGCCGGGGTAAACCTGAACAAGCAGATCAATCAGTTGCCGTAACACCTGATACTGGATGGCTTCATAGGGCAGCTCATCCGTGCCTTCCAGCTCAATACCGATAGAAAAATCATTACAGCATTCCCGTCCCGCAAAACAGGAGACGCCAGCATGCCAGGCGCGTTGCGTAAACGGCACGTACTGGACAATCGCGCCGTCACGTTGAATCAATAAATGCGCGGATACGCGCAGCTCACTAATCTCTGAATAAAAAGGATCGGCATCGACATCCAGGGTATTAGTAAAAAAACAATCGATTGCATCACCGCCGAAACAGCCCGGCGGCAAACTGATATTATGGATAACCAGCAAATCAATACTGGTTCCCGCTGGGCGCGCATCACAGTTGGGCGAAGGCACCTGCCGCGCCACATCCAGCAAGCCACTGTGGATATCAATATGCATATCAGCGCCAATCACTATTCCGGATGATATTCCTTGTTCACCACCAGCCCGCGCAGCACCATATCGGTATAGCTCACAATGCCGACGACTTTACGTTCCTTAATTACCGGCGCCCGCGACAGGCCGAAACGTTCAAACATGCGCGCGCAATAGCGTATATCCATCTCAGGATCAACACAGATAACCGGCTTGGCCATCACTTCATAAATATTCACTCGATCCGGAGAGCGATCCCGGGCCAACACCTGCTTGGCGATATCGGAAATCAGCACAATACCATACTCATCATTTTCATGTCGTTTATCGACAATCAGGGATTTGGTTTCAATATGCTTCATCATCTTTAGCGCATCACTTACCGAGGTCATACCATCAACCATGTCAATGCGCGTTTTCATTACATCACGCACGCGCACTATTTTTTTCTGATTCATATCTCTTCCTCCACAACTTCACTTAAACTGGCAATTTGCTGCTTAATGCCGACTGCATCTTCAACATCAATTTGAAAGGCAATACCGGAACCCGGCTTGTTGTCAAACTCCCCCACCTCAGAAATTTTTTCCAGAATAGAACGGCTAAGATGTTCTTCCACCAGCATCAACAACATGTCGCGCTGGGTTTCCAGCGTCAGCCCAAAAAAAGTTTTACTCTGTTTCAGCCCCTCGCCACGCGCATGGTTAATCACTGTCATTCCGGTCGCCCCGGCCTCACGCGCCGCCTCCATAACCGCATCGGTCTTGTCGTCTTCTATTAAAGCAATGATTAATTTAAAATGCATGACTGTCTCCTCAATTTTTCTTTCTTTCTCGTAAGCTCCACCACTGACTGAGCTGTGCATAGGCCATCACCGAAATAATCGGAAACAGGCTGGCAAACGCTATCAAACCAAATCCATCCAGCAAAGCGCTGCGCCCCGGCACCGTACTCGCCAGCCCCAAACCCAATGCAGTCACCAGCGGCACCGTAACAGTCGAGGTTGTCACCCCGCCGGAATCATAGGCCAGAGCAATGATCATTTTCGGGGCAAAAAAAGTCTGGACGATCACCACCACATAACCCGCCATAATATAATAGTGCAGCGGGGCGCCACTAACGATGCGATAAGTTCCCAGCGCAATCCCAAAGGCCACGCCAATCGCAACCGCAATTCGCAGTCCCCAGACACTGATCGTTCCAGCTGAAACTTCCTGGGCTTTTATCGCCACCGCCAGTAGAGAGGGTTCAGCAATGGTGGTGGAAAAGCCGATACTGGCAGCGAAAATATAAACCCATTTGTAGTCCGACCAGTGAAAAAATTTAGGCACATTTTCCAGACTGCCATAAATAAACAGCGGATCTGTGAGTTGGCTGGCCATCAACTTGCCAATGGGAAACAACGCCTGCTCCAGCCCCACCAGAAAAAAAGACAGCCCCAAAAGCACATAGATAAATCCAAGCACCACCTGCTTTAAATGAGGGACAGGCTTACGAATAACCAGAAACTGAAAACCGAAAATAATCAACACAATCGGCAAGACATCGAATACTGTATCAATAGTCACCGCTAATAACTGGCCCAAAAATTCAGTCATCGCAACATTCCATATAGCATTACAAAAAACATAGGCGTTAACGAAGCAAAGGCAATCAGGCCAAAACCGTCGACCATCGGATTTCGGCCCTTGATGCTGGAAGCCAGACCCACTCCCAGCGCCGCCACCAAAGGCACCGTTATAGTCGAGGTTGTCACCCCACCGGAATCATAGGCAATGCCGATAATTTCCTCTGGCGCAAAAGCTGTCATGATGACAATGCCAATATATCCGCCAACAATCAGGTATTGAATAGGCCAGCCGCGCAGAATTCGCAATACACCGATAATCAGCGCCAGCCCCACCGAAAAAGCCACTGTAAATCGAAGACCATCAGCATAGCTTTTTTTCGCCACATAAGTATCAACAATTATTCCCCCGGCAGCAGCGACATCCGCCGCTTCATCCGCCACTGCAATCAACGCTGGTTCAGCAATCGTCGTGCCAAAACCAAGAGCAAAGGAAAAAATCAGCAACCAGAAAAGACTACCCTTGCGGGCAAAAGCATAAGCCATCGATTCACCGATGGGGAACAATCCCATCTGCAAGCCCTGCACAAACAGGCTCAGACCCACGACCACAAACAGAGCACCACTCAGAATCTGAAGAAGATGAGGAATAGCCTGTTGCAGGACAACGATCTGGAAAAAACCAATCACCAGAATAATAGGATACAAATCCCGCAAGCTCTGATACAGCGACTGAAATATACTGATAAAGGAATTCTTCACATACTAGCCCGGTCACATTTCTGTATTGACCTTACACCATTTGATATGTCAGTGAAACATTAGCAATTTAACGGTAAATTTGACAGATATTCCAGCGGAGATATGCTTAAATATAGCTCTATAAATTACTCTAACCCCCCAACCAGGAGTAACGGCCATGCGCAAATGGAAATATCCAACCCAGGCTATCAATACACTGATGCTAATTAGTCTCAGCCTGCTGATTTTCGGCTGCTCAAACAAAACCATAGTTGAGAGCGACCTCGGACTCAATAGTGCGCCTGACTGGGTCAACGAAGGCACCCAATATCTTAACAACAATAAAGGCAAACTCTTTCACGGTGTTGGTGAAGCGGCGCCGATGGGCGATATCTCACTGCAAAAATCTACCGCAGACAACCGCGCCCGCGCAGAAATCGCCCGAATCTTAAGCTCTATGCTCGATATCGCCAGCCAGGATTATAGCGCCGCTGCAGGAACCGGAAAAGACGCAGTCAATCAGCAATCCGTTTCCCGTGAAATAAAAAATCTGACCAGAATGAATCTCTCCGGCGCCAAAATTATAGGCCGCTGGAAAGATGAAAAAACTGGAACCATTTATTCACTTGCTGAACTGGATATGAAATATGTCAAACAAATTCTGGCAACGACAACAAATATGAATCAGGATTTACAACGATATCTTGGCGCCCATGCTGATAATACCTTTGACAGGCTTTCCTCAAAATAAATACCGGAGAAAGAAATTATGCTTATTAAGAAACTCAATCTGGCTATTCTTACCATTATGATAAGCCTGTTTGTCAGCGCCTGTGGCACCCAGGTTAAACGGATGGATGTGAATGAGACCGTTGATTTAAGTGGTGCATGGAATGACACAGACTCACGCATGGTTTCTGAAGAGATGATCAACGACATGCTGGAGCGCCCCTGGATTAGGAACTACACCCGCAAACACAACAGCCTGCCCGCTGTCATTGTCGGTGAAATTCGCAACCTCAGCCACGAGCACATTAATGTAAGAACCTTCATTGCCGATATTGAACGCGCCATGATCAACTCCGGTCGGGTTAACTTCGTCGCTTCCAGCACTGAGCGCAAGGAAATTCGCGAAGAACGCAAAGATCAGGACATCAATGCCAGTGATGCAACCCGTAATGCCATGGGACAGGAAATGGGCGCAGACTTTATGCTCAAAGGCAGTATTAACACCATCATCGATATGGAAGGTAAAACCCAGCTTCGCTACTATCAGGTCGATCTGACTTTAATCAGTCTGGCGGATAACCGTAAAGTCTGGCTGGGACAAAAGAAAATCAAGAAGCTGGTTAAAAACAGTAGTCTGCGTTATTAATTATTTCCCACGCAAATTAAAGTAATATGCTTTTCAGGGATCGACTAGTATTAAATAACATAGCCCTTCCTGCTATAGCCGTCACATTTCTACTTCTCACTGGCTGTGCAAGTTACAGCCGGTCTTTTCAAAATATTGAAAGCAAATTACAAAACAATGATCCTGCCGGCGCATTAGAAGCATTGGAAAAACAGTCGCACAGCAGCAAAGATCTATTTCTTTATGCAACCAACAAAGCCTCTCTCCTGCGGGCATTAAAAAAATATAAGGAAAGCAATGAAGAAATTGAAAAAGCCAAGGCTATCGTAGACAAATATTCCAGCCTAAGCGTTTCAGAAACAGGCTCATCATTTATTATTAATGACGCCACACGCACATATATTGGATCTCCCATTGAACAAATTATGCTGCACATCTATGCCGCTCTCAACTATCTTGAAATGAATGATCTGGATGGCGCACGGGTTGAAATATTACAGGCGGATGTTCGCCTGCGCACACTGATGCAGGATGATCCTGACAGCCCTCTCAGCATTGATCCTTTTGCCTATTATCTAAGTGGCATTATCTATGAAGATCTGGGGGAATGGAGTGACGCCATGATTGCCTACCGCAATGCCTACCAGGCTTATCTGGCGCATGGAAAGCTTTACGGAATTAATGTTCCCAGACAACTTAAAGTCATACTGATTATTATGGCTGATAAAGTAGGGCTTGAAAATGAACGACGTAAATATGAGGAGCAGTTCGATCTACTGCTTGATGATCTTAAAACTGACAGGCAAAATACCACTGAACTCGTCTTCATTTTTCATAATGGTCTGGCGCCAATTAAACGTGAATCAAGCATTAACATTCTGGAGCCTTCATCGGGACATATGATTCGTATTTCCATACCTCATTATGTAAAAAGAGACGTAATAATTGACCACGCGCGTCTGCGACTCAAAGGGGAACAGGAGCAAAATAATAATCTGGTCGCGGAAACCGAGGTAACGGAAAATATCAGTATGCTTGAGATTGAAAACCTGAACGCAAACATGGGTGCAATTACCGCCCGCGCCATTGCCCGCGCCGCCGCTAAACATGAAATAAGCAACGAGGCCGGTAAAAATAATAGTATGGCCGGGCTTATTGTGAGCATCGCCGGAGTTTTAACAGAACGCGCCGATACGCGCAGCTGGCTAACACTTCCGGCGGAGATACAGACAGCCCGGCTGCGCGCCCCAGCCGGTACATACACGCTTAATATCGAACTGCTGGATCATAATAATAATATTATCTTTCAACATTCATCCGGAAAAATTGAACTCAATAAAAATTACAAGCGATACCTGTCATTCAACTGGGCATCGGTCAGTACAACTACGAGGCACTAAGTATGCGCAATATCTTTATTCCTTTTTTCCTGCTTGGTATTCTGCTCAACACAGGCTGCGCCGGCAGCGGCTCAAGTCAACCCGATTGGATTAACGGCAATAGCAGCAAATACCCGCCAACAAAATATTTAACCGGCAAAGGCGAAGCCAACTATCAGGCCGTCGCCCGTGATCGAGCGCGCGCCGATCTGGCGAAAATTTTTGAAGTTAGAATTCAGGAACAAAGTGAAGACAGTGTTCGATCAAATAATCAAACTGCAGAAGGCAAAACAAATTTGCGTCTGGAGGCCAGCGCCAGTCGTGATATTTCCACTCAAACAAATCAGATCATTTCCGGGATTCAAATTGCCGAAACCTGGCAGGATAAAGCCAGTAAACAGTTTCATGTCCTCGCTGTACTCGAAAGAATGAAAGCCGCCGCAAGTCTTAGAGAAAATATTGATAAACTGGATGAAGCAACCAGTCTTGCGATTCGTCGGGCGCGACAAAGTGACAACCTGCTACAAAAAATAAGCCTCGCACACACAGCTTTACAGGCGCAACTTGAACGAGAAATTTATAACAAACAACTCAAAATCGTTGACTATTCCGGACGCGGTCTCAGAAGTCCCTATACCTTGGCGACCCTTGCCAGAGATCGCGATGCTCTGCTGCAACGCGTGAAAATTTACACTAAAGTAAGCAGCGATCCCCTCGGTAATCTGGATGATGCGCTCAAAGCGGCTATTTCAACTGCCGGCTTCACTCACGTCAACGAAACTGGAAAAGATGCTTACACCCTGAAAGCTAAACTGACACTCAATGAAAACAAAGACGCACAGGGCTGGTACTGGCAACGTGGCGCACTGGAAATAAATTTGACCCAGACTAGCAGTCAACAGGTTCTCGGAAGTAAGCGCTGGAGTATAAAAGAATCTGCACAAGATCGAGCCATATCCAGAAAACGGGTGCGAGATCGTATCGATAAAATCCTTAAAACCGAATTACGCCAGACACTTATTAGTTTTGGAAAACCAGAACAAGATGTCGAATAATCACTAAAACCCTATGACGTTATTCCCCACGCCCCCCTCCCTGGAAGATATCCGCACACAGTGTGCCCAGTCACTTGCTGAAGATCTAGGTAAAACCGGAAGTGATCCCAGTGCGGCGCTTATTCCGGAAAACAAAGTTCTTCAGGCTGAGGTCATTTGTCGTGAAGCAGCAATAATATGCGGTCGACCCTGGTTTGATGAAATCATTCAGCAATGCGACAGTGCTATCAGTATTGACTGGCATATTTCTGAAGGTCAACAGGTAGGAGCAAACACCCTGCTTTGTTCCTTGCAGGGTTCAGCGCGTCATCTTCTCAGCGCCGAGCGCAGCGCATTAAATTTTTTGCAGACCCTTTCCGCCACCGCCACCCAGACACACCACTATGTCACAGCGATTGCGGATACCGGCGCCCGGCTGCTGGATACGCGTAAAACCCTGCCCGGCCTGCGACTGGCGCAAAAATACGCGGTATGCTGCGGGGGAGGCTGCAATCACCGTATTGGCCTGTATGACATGATCATGTTAAAAGAAAATCATATTATCGCCGCCGGTTCGATCATTGAAGCTGTACATCAGGCAAAACAACGATTTCCCAACATTGCAATTGAAGTGGAAGTTGAAAACCTGGAACAACTGCGCGAAGCACTGGATGCCTGTGTCAACCGCATCCTGCTCGATAATATGGATCTCGAAAATCTTCGACAGGCCGTCAAACTGACCGCAGGAAAAACTCCGCTGGAAGCCTCCGGTGGAGTTGAACTGCAAACTATTCGGGAAATAGCCTTAACCGGAGTGGACTATATATCCACCGGTGCGATAACCAAACATGTACGGGCAATTGATCTATCCATGCGTTTTATTGATAAATAAAACTCTCACTTAAGCCCCGGCGAACGCATTTCAAAAATCAGAAACTCCTTCTTCGCCATCCAGATATCACCCAGTCTTACCGGTATCCGGCTGCCCTTTGAACGGATCAACCACAGGGGCGCGCCGGGAACAAAATCATAAGCCGGATTCACAATCAAAAACCAGTGGTCGTTAAGATCCCGGAAAACAATAATGGGTTTGCCTTTATCCGTCTCCATCGCCGACTGTTCAAACAGAAAACCGGCTTCAGCATGATTTGAAAGGCAACGCAAAGCCACCTCAACAAAACCATCATCATAGCGCTGCAGGCGCACAACAACACACAATGTAGGTTTTCGAATATTATCTTCGGGAACAAAAGCCATTAGCTGACCCAGTTGCACCGGGTTACTGAAATCTGTTTCCCGCGTTCGCAACAACATACCGCCGGTGCTGAAATTAACCATGCGCCAGTTTGAACGCATATGCATATCATCATCTTCGGCAAACATCGATGACTGTTGCGCAAGGGTATCGGTAAACTGCCGTGAGCGCGCCACTTCTTTAAAATCATTACGAGTCAAATCAGCAAGCAAATGCATA
The DNA here is from genome assembly GCA_015491815.1 of Gammaproteobacteria bacterium. Lineage (GTDB taxonomy): Bacteria > Pseudomonadota > Gammaproteobacteria > UBA6429 > Thiohalophilaceae > JAADGZ01. Next base: position 25,285 of record WFVC01000196.1, read on the forward strand.
ACTTCGCGTTTCCCGAAATAAACCTTTAAGGAATCATCAGAAAAAACCGCATGCCGTTGCTGCTGACGTTTACGCGGTTGCAGGGCCAGCAAGATCATATCCAGAACAGGAATGCGTTCTTCCTCTTCCATTTTTTGCAGCGGGCGGCTTAATTTTGTTGCATCAAAGTCCGCGATAAATTTCATTTTTGCAATGGCTTCATGATCCTTCACCAGCGCATTATATAAACCGGAAATATCCACCTGTACGGCCGGCTCATGTTTCATCGTTGGCCGATCAAAACGCAGCGGCATATCCTGATAGAGATCCGTGTAAAGAAAACCGGGGCTGAGTTTCTCGCCGTCATCAAACAGCATTTTCATGCCTTCGCCATCAAGATAATCAAGGTAGGCGTCCGGGAGATGAAACATTCGGGTCGGCCAGGTGCTGACATCCATGAGACCGAATAACTGGATGGATAAATAGAGTTTACGCACGCTGCTTTTCAGGAAATCCTTGCGACTGCTTTTTCCCGAGTGTTCGGAACGGATGCCGACACTGCCATGAAGCTTGTAAACATCGTCAACCGCATTATGTAAGGCCAGTGAAAAAAACAACTGATTGCAATTCTGCCATTCGCTGCGTGTCAGTTTCTGATAGCGCAAAGCGCGAAAGCGTTGTAACAGCATAAAAATTTCTATCAGTCTGAAACCCACTGCGGTTAATTTGCCTGACTGTTTTTTGAAGCGCCGCGGTTTCGCTGAAAACAACTCCCTGAAATAATGCATATAGGAAATCGCCAGTTGTTCCAGCACCTTGACGCTAACAGACAGCGTGGTTCGCCGATCCTTGCTTTCCGGCAAACTGTTTTCCTGACTCTGATATTTCCGATACCAAATCGCCAGCGCCGGATAAACCTGCACCATGATCATTTTTGTGATTTCCAGTCGTTGCTCCGGCTTTAGCAACATCATATTAAGCGTGGAAAGCAGGCTCGCGCCTTCTTCCAGCATCCGCGCCGGAAAGCTTTGCAACTGTTTCAGTCTATCCTGACAACTGGCGAGATCGATTTCTTTTTTTCCGGGGTGACGATGCAGGTGCGGTAAATTTGTGAATTTTGCATAGGGCGCCTTAAGCAGATCATACGTCTCTGCCCGGCTTCCAGGCGTTCCCCTTTTTTTTCTAAAAAATCCCATTTCCAGCCCGATTTAGTTTTCCATTTTGTATTAATCGTATTTCAGCGCGGCATTTGCGTCTTGCGGGTTTAACTGTTCTTCGGTCGCATCTCTTTATAAAAATTTATCAGGCCATTGGTTGACGAATCATGCGCTGTTACCGGTTGTTCATCCACCAGCTCAGACTGAATTTTTACGGCCAGTTGTTTGCCCAGTTCCACACCCCACTGATCAAAAGAATTAATATTCCATATAATACCCTGAACAAAAATCTTGTGCTCATACATGGCAATCAGCATCCCCATAGTATGCGGATCGAGCGTGCGAAACATAATTGTATTCGTCGGTTTGTTACCCGGAAATACCTTGTAGGGTAGTAATTCTTTTATCTCTTTTTCTGAGAGGCCCTGTTTTTGCAATTCAGCCGCCGCATCTTCCTCTGACTTGCCTTTCATCAACGCTTCCGTTTGCGCAAACACATTTGACATCAATACTCGATGATGTTCCTTGATACAGTGAAAGTCCGTAATTGAAGCCAGAAAATCCGCCGGGATTAATTTACTGCCCTGATGTATCAATTGATAAAAAGCATGTTGCGCGGCAATGCCGATTTCACCGAAAATCACCGGCCCGGTTTCATAGTCCACCGTCGCGCCCTGACGATCCACCAGCTTGCCATTGCTTTCCATATCCGCCTGTTGCAGATAGGCCGGCAGGCGGCTCAAATGCTGATCATAGGGCAAAACAGCCTGTGTCTGTGCGCCGAAAAAATTGTTATACCAGATGCCCAACAGGGCCAGCACCACCGGAATATTTTTTTCAAACGGCTGAGTTTTAAAATGCTGGTCCATCTCATAGGCGCCATCCAGCATGGCTTCAAAATGCTCCATGCCGATAGAAATTGCAATCGGCAGACCAATCGCCGACCAGAGCGAATAGCGGCCACCGACCCAGTCCCACATTTTGAATACATTTTCCTCGGCAATGCCAAACTCAACCGCCGCCCGGGTATTGGCGCTCACCGCAACGAAATGTTTATTGATTGCCGACTCATCATCGACATTTTTCAAAAACCAGCGACGCGCGGTGCTTGCATTGAGCATGGTGTCCTGCGTCGTAAAGCTCTTGGAGGAAATAATGAACAGGCTGGTCTCCGGCTTTAGCAATTCCAGCGTGTCCATAATGTGATTTTCATCCACATTGGAAACAAAATGAAAACGCATGTCGTGGATGCCATAGGGACGCAGCGCATCGGTAACCATTTCCGGACCAAGACTGGAACCACCGATGCCAATATTGATCACATCGGTAATCGGCTGCCCGCTGAAACCACGCCACTTGCGCTGACGCACGGCTTCGGCCAGCTCACGGATTTTCTTCAATTCGGCGCGAACTTCCGGCATCACGTCCTGGCCGTCAAGCATTACCGGCTGATCCGAGCGGTTGCGTAATGCCGTGTGCAGCACCGCGCGTTTTTCGGTATGGTTGATGCGCTCACCATTAAACATACGTTTAATCCAGTTTTCCAGATCGGCCTCGCGCACAAGCTGGAACAACAGCGACATGGTTTCTTCGTTAATCCGGTTCTTGGAATAATCCAGCAGGAGATTGTTATGCTGCAGTGAAAATTTGTTAAAGCGTTCACGATCCCCGGCAAACATATCGCGCATGTGCTGCCCGCAAATCACCTCATAATGCGCCTGCAGCGCCTTCCATATCTTCGTTTTTATCATTGACATCTTTTCGATTCGCCTCGAATGACGGTTGGGGATAAACCTGATTCTACCGGAATCTCCCTACGGGTAAACCGAATTTCTTTGCCCGCCATGCTGACATGCCTGTATATAAGGGTATAATTCCCCATTCCATTGAACGAAAGCGTACAGGCATGAGCATTCGACATATTGACACCACCGCATTTTCTGATCAAAAACCCGGCACTTCAGGACTACGCAAGAAAGTCAGCGTCTTTCAGCAAGTGCACTATCTGGAGAATTTCGTCCAGTGTATTTTTGACACCCTGCCCCGCCCCACACCGACAGATATCCTGATCATCGGCGGTGATGGCCGTTATTACAACCGCGAAGCCATCCAGCTGATCGTCAAAATGGCCATTGCCAATGACTTTCGCCAAATCCTGATTGGCCGGCATGGTCTTATTTCCACCCCGGCCATGTCGGCGCAAATCCGCAAACATCGGGCGCTGTGCGGCATTATTCTCTCCGCCAGCCATAATCCCGGCGGCCCCGATGCGGATTTCGGCATCAAGTTCAACATGGGCAATGGCGGCCCGGCCCCCGAAAGTCTAACCAATGCCGTCTATGAGGCGACGCTTAAGATTAAAGAATACCGTCTGTTCGACACTGAAGATATCGATCTTGACAGTCTCGGCGAGATAAATGTCGCAGAAACACGGATTCAAATCATCGACACCGTCGTTGATTATGCGGATTTCATGCAACACCTGTTCGACTTTGACGCCATCAAAGCGCTGTTTAAATCCGGTCTTTTTCATATGGTATTCGACGCCATGCATGCGGTTACCGGTCCCTATGCGAAAGAATTGCTTCAGCGCCGCCTCGGCGCCGGCAGCGATACCCTGCTAAATGCCACCCCCCGCGAAGACTTCGGCGGCGAACATCCTGATCCCAACCTGCTGCACGCCCGTGAACTGGTCGAACGTCTGTTTGGCGCCAACGCGCCCGATTTTGGCGCCGCTTCCGATGGCGACGGCGATCGCAATATGATCCTCGGCCGGCATATTTTCGTCACCCCCAGTGACAGCCTTGCCGTGATGGCCGCCAATGTCCATCACCTGCCCGGCTACCCCACCGGACTGGCCGGCGTGGCTCGTTCCATGCCCACCAGTCAGGCCGTTGACAAGGTCGCCGAAACATTGGGGGTGGAATGTTATGAAACCCCTACCGGCTGGAAATTCTTCGGCAATCTGCTCGATGCCGGTAAAATCACGCTCTGTGGCGAGGAAAGTTTTGGCAACGGCTCCGATCACATTCGTGAAAAAGACGGTCTCTGGGCGGTGCTGTTCTGGCTCAATCTTATCGCCCTGCGCCGGCAGCCGGTGCGGGAAATCATGCTCGAACACTGGCGTCGCTTTGGCCGTCATTACTATTCGCGCCATGATTACGAGGAGGTGGACAGCGCGGCGGCCGAATCGCTGATGGCGCATTTGCGCGGGCAACTGGCGACGCTACCCGGCCAGCGCTTTGGCGATTATTGCATGCGCGCCTGCGATGATTTCTGTTACACCGATCCGATTGACGGCAGCGTCAGCGAACATCAGGGACTGCGTTTTCTGTTCGAAGACGGCTCGCGTATCGTCTTCCGGCTGTCCGGCACCGGCACCAGTGGCGCCACCCTGCGCATCTATATCGAACGCTATGAAACCGATCCGGAACAACACGAACTGGACACCCAGCAAACCCTGGCGCCGCTGATCCAGATCGCCGGACAACTGGCCCGGATCGAGCATTTCACCGGTCGTGATCGGCCCAGCGTCATTACCTGATTTTTTTCCGCACGATGTTATATTTTGTGCTAAAACTAACCCCTCACCCCCATCAGGACGAATAAAAGCATGAGCGAAACCTATTTTAAATTTGAAGTTCAACCGATTATTCCGGAAGAACTTTCCGGCCTGAATGAACTGGCGAATAACCTGCTTTATACCTGGGATCGCCGGGTGCGCCGCCTGTTCTATCGACTGGACGTTGGCCTGTGGGAAAGCTGCAATCACAATCCGAAGGTCTTCCTGCGACGCATCGCGCAGGAAAAACTGGATGAAGCGGTAAACGACAATGTCTTCCTTGAAGAATACAACCGGGTCATGTCCTCCTTTAACACTTACCATAACAAGGTGGTTCACCCTGACATCATGGCCCACCTCGATCAGGATCAGGATCTGGTTGCCTATTTCTGCGCCGAATTCGGCCTGCACGAAAGCTTCCCGATTTATTCCGGTGGCCTGGGTATTCTGGCCGGCGATCACTGCAAGGCGGCCAGCGATCTCGGCCTGCCCTTTGTCGCCATCGGCCTGCTCTATCGGCAGGGTTATTTCACCCAGACGATTGATTCCGCCGGTAATCAACTGGCGAGAAATAAATCCGCCCATTTCAGCGATCTGCCGGTCTCCCCGGCGCGCGACAGTGAAGGCAATAAACTCAAGGTCAGTGTTGAAATCGACGGGCGCACCGTTGTCCTGAAAGTCTGGCAGGCGGTCGCCGGACATATCAGCCTGTATTTACTCGACAGTGATCAGCCGGAAAACAGCGAACAGGATCGCTCGATTACTTTCCAGCTTTACGGCGGCGACAAAGTCCTGCGCATTCAGCAGGAAATCGTCCTCGGTATCGGCGGCGTCCGCGCCCTGCGCGCGCTGGGCCTGAAACCCAATGTCTGGCATATCAATGAAGGTCACTCCGCTTTCCAGATTCTGGAACGCTGTCATGAACACGTAACGGATGGCATGGATTTTCGCAGCGCCCATGAGCTGGTCGCCTCCGGCACCATTTTCACCACCCATACCCCGGTGCCCGCCGGCCACGATATTTTTGACGATCACCTGATTCATCAATACCTCGGGCATTTTCCCGAGAAACTGAATATCGACATGCAGACGTTTATGAATCTGGGACTGGCGCCCAATAGCGACGGCGGTTTCAACATGACCACGCTGGCGCTGCGCAGCTCGCGTTTTCATAACGGCGTCAGCCGCATTCACGGCGGCGTCGCCTCGCAAATGGAAGCCGACATCTGGCCACAGATCCCGCATGAAGAAAATCCGATTTCCTATGTCACCAATGGCGTGCATGCGCCGACCTTCCTCGCTCCGGAATGGATCAACCTGTTCGACATGCGCTTCCGCGAATGGCGCAATCACCTGCTGGATCCGGAGTTCTGGGACTGTCTGGACAACATCCCCGACCACCGCTTCTGGAGTCTGCGTCAGGAACTGAAATCGCAGATGCTGGAATACGTGAACCGCCGCGTGGCCATACGCTGTCGCCGGAATGGCTGCAGCGATGTCCTGCTCAAACGCGTGACCTTCTTCACCTCGCGGCCGGAATCCGACGTGCTGGTGCTGGGCTTCGCCCGCCGCTTCGCCACCTATAAACGCGCGACCCTGTTGTTCAGCGATCCCGAACGACTGGCCCGTCTGCTGAATAACCCCAAACGTCCCGTATTGTTGATTTTCGCCGGCAAGGCGCACCCGAATGATATTCCCGGACAGGACTTGATCCGCACGATTCACGAATACTCGCTACGCCCGGAATTCGTCGGCAAAATCATCCTGCTCGAAGGCTACGATATGGCGCTGGCGCGCAAGCTGGTCAGCGGCGTAGATGTCTGGCTCAATACGCCGGAATATCCGCTGGAAGCCAGCGGCACCTCCGGGGAGAAAGCCGCCATCAACGGCGTGCTCAATGTCAGCGTACTCGATGGCTGGTGGGATGAAGGCTATACCGGCGATAACGGCTGGGGAATTTCACCTCACGGCCAGCACTTCGACGAGGTTTACCGTAACACCGAAGAAGCAAACGATCTGCTTAATATTCTGGAACACGAAGTGATCCCTCTGTTTTTCGATCGTGACACGCAGGGCTACTCCGCCGACTGGGTAAAGATGTCCAAGTCATCGATGAAATACTGTATTCCGCATTTCAATGCCCAGCGCATGTTGATGGACTATGTTACCCAGTTCTATGGTCCGGCAAAAATTCATCACCAGCGTCTCAGCGCCGACAACAACCAGCCCTCGCAGGAACTCGCAAGCTGGAAAGCTAAAATTTCAGCTCACTGGCACGGGGTCAGCATGAAACCGGTGGATGAGGCGAGCAACGTCATTCATCACGGTGAAAAATTATCATTAAAAGTCAGCGCCTTCCTTAATGGCCTGTCACCGGACGATGTCGCGGTAGAATGTCTGGTGGGAGAGAAGGATCAGGATGAATTCTGCGCCTGCAATAAACAACGCTTCTCTTTTGTCGAACAACAGGGCGACGACTACCTGTTCTCTCTGGATCTTGAACCTGCGCGTCCCGGTCTTAACTATTACAAGTTGCGCATGTATCCCTTCCACGAGCTGCTCGCGCATCCGTATGAAACCGGCTTTATGATCTGGTTATAGCTCAGAGGCGTCGGCGTCGAACCCTGCGGGTTTGACGCCGACTCCGGATTAGTTCCCGAATTATTTCTGAATATCCCGACCATAACATTCAATCAGCGAGCGCAGACGAGCCGCCGCCTGTTCGGTCATCGCCGCATCATCAAAGCGCCAGCCCCAGTTGCCTTCGACGGTGCCCGGCACATTCATGCGCGCCTCACTGCCTGAGGCCAGAATATCCTGTAGTGGAATGATCGCCATGTCCGCCACCGAAGACAGGGCCAGACGAATCAATGGCCAGGGCATGCTTGTCCCGGGATCATAGCCCAGATAATTCTGCAAAGACTGCCGGGTATGTTCATCCAGCGCGGCGTACCAGCCGCAGCTCGTATCGTTGTCATGGGTGCCGGTGTAAACCACCGTATTATGATCATAATTATGCGGTAAATAGGGATTATCCGCCGCTCCGCCAAAAGCAAACTGCAGAATGCGCATGCCCGGAAGATCAAACTTCTGACGCAGGGCGTTCACTTCCTCGGTAATCACGCCCAGATCTTCAGCCACCAGCGGTAAACCGGAAAAGGCTTCGGTTAAACATTGCAGCAACGCCGCGCCGGGCGCCTTGATCCAGCGGCCGTTAATCGCGGTTTCCTCCGCCGCCGGTATTTCCCAATAGGCCTCAAAGCCCCGGAAGTGATCGATGCGGATCAGATCGAACAGTTCGAGCTGACTGCGCATTCGCCGTATCCACCACTGAAAACCATCCCCGGCCATCGCCGGCCAGTTATACAGTGGGTTGCCCCAACGCTGTCCCGTTTCTGAAAAATAATCCGGCGGCACGCCGGCAACCACGTTCGGCTGTCCGTGTTCATCCAGCAAAAAATACGCCTGGCTGCTCCACACGTCACAACTGTCATGGGCGACAAAAATCGGCATATCGCCAAACAGATACACGCCGTGACGATGCGCATACTCTTTCAACTCGATCCACTGGCTGAAAAAAACATACTGCTCAAATTTCACAAAATCGATCTGTTCATGCAAACGCCGCCGCGCGTCTTCCAGCGCCGCTTTCTCACGTTTGCGCAGCGCCGGCGGCCAGTCCACCCAGCCACGGTTGGCTTCTGATTTGCGAATCGCGCTATAGAGCGCGTAATCATCCAGCCAGTCGGCGTGTCGCCGGCAGAAATCAAGCAGGCGCTGCTGCTCGGCATTATCATTATGCCGGGTAAAAAATTTAAAGGCCTGTTGCAGGCAGGCATGGCGGAATGACATGCCCGCTTCATCGTTTTCTATTTCGCTATGCTTCAACCAGCCGCGATCCACTAGCCATTCAAGACTGATCAGGCGGGGATCGCCGGCATGCGCCGACAGGCACTGATAGGGGGAACCATCATCATGCACCGGCCCCAGCGGCAGGGTCTGCCAGATACTGACGCCGCAGGCGGCAAGAAATTCGATAAAACGGTAGGCGCTATGGCCCATGTCGCCATTGTCCGCGCGTCCCGGCAAGGATGTCGGATGCAGCAAAATCCCGGCCCGGCGCACGCCGGAAAATTCAAAGCCCGGTAAAGCGTTCGCCTGACTCACCTACTCCTGTCCCTTGCGCATGGCGCCACCCATGACCGGATCGCCGCTGCCGTGAGCAAAAACTTCCGATAAATAGGCCGGCGGTTCTTCGCCAAGGATCTGGTACAGATTCGACAGGTGCATGCGGTACAAAGATTCAAAGTCACTCACCGACTCCGCTGAATTATAATCACCGAACCACCAGAACCAGTCCGAACCTTCGCAAATGGCCAGCTGCCGTTCGGCGCGTTGCCGATGGGCGTCGTCCAGTCGCCCGGCGCTGATTACTTTATCGTAACAACGCTTGGCGTCGCCGAGCATATCCCAGGCGCGGTTTTTATCTTTATCGCCAATCCAGGTGGAGAACGTGCCGTAGACCCAGCTACCGGCAACCAGTTCCGGCATCCGCACCGGTTCCGCCGTTTCGATACAATCGGAATAGGTGGTTAATTCCAGCCGTGAATTTTCCGCAATTCCCTTGTACAGGGCGCGCAAAAAATAATAGCCGTTTTCCGGATAAAACTCCCAGGCGTTTTCACCATCGAGAATAACCGAGACCACACTGTCATCCTGAGCGGCGCAGGCATCGGCAATGTTCTCAAGATGATGTACGAAGTTCGCTACCGCATCATCCGCGTGCCAGTCTGAATAGGTAAAGCCGATTAAATCCGAAAGCCCGTCATCACGGAAAAAGCAGTTGAGTTTCTGTCCCTTTAGCTGATAAGCATGATGAATACAACTGTCCGGCTCCGGCGTCATCCCGGATTTGGCCAGACTGTTGCGCAACACGCTTTCCCCGGAAGCGGCCCATTTGAATCCGGCCTCATCCAGTAATTTCACGGTCGCGGCGCTGACGCTGCCTTCTGAGGGCCAGCATCCCGCAGGCCGCAGGGCAAAATATTTTTCAAAGGTCGCCAGCCCCTGTTGCAAATGCCAGTTAACCCGCTCTTCACCACCGGGATACTGTTGTAAAAAAGGCAGGCTGACATCGGGCATGGCTTCCGTTGCGCTTTGAATATCCAGCAACAGGGGCATGATTGGATGCGCATAGGGCGTCATCGACAGTTCCACCTGACCGCGTCTCGCCAATGCCGCATAGCGTCCGTTGATGCCCGCCAGCAACTCACCGATCACCGCCAGCAGTTCACGCCGATCATGCAGCGTATACCCCGAAGCCTTTTTCAACAGGCCTTTAATGCGCGCATCTTCGCGGCGCACGGTTTCGCCCATCCAGGCGAGGTGATACCAGACCAGCAAATCAACCAGAAATTGATCATTCACATACAGCATCATCTCCGGATGTTCCGGCAACCAGCGCGCGATATCCGCCAGCTTACGATAGGCCGGGAAGGGATTGATCAGGCGCTCGGCATTGGCGCGCAGACAGTGGCGAATCAACTCCAGCCGCGCTTCCTGACTCGAAGGCAGAACCGGCCCCGCCAGCGCCGCGAGCAGGGGATCGCTCAACGCCCCGCTGTTACCCAGATAGCTTTTTATCTGTTCGGCGTAATCTTCAATCTGTTCCAGCAGGATGGGCACAAAATTCACCACCGCCCGCGCCTGTGGAATAGCCTCAAGATGCGCGGCCATATCAACATAGTCCTTGATGCCATGCAGGTAGGTCCAGGGCTGGTGATATTCACCACTGCGCAGATCCCGGTATTCAGGCTGGTGCATGTGCCAGTAGAGCACAACCTTTAATGGTTTAACGGACATGATGCAACTTCTGCCCCAGCATTTCAGGCGTCACCAGCACGACGCCACCGGGACTGACATAAAAGCGTTCCCTGTCCTGCTCCGGATCCTGGCCGATAAGCGTGCCTTTGGGCACCTTGCAGCCTTTATCGATAATGGCCTTGCTGATCTGGCAACGCTCGCCAATCACCACATTGGGCAGCACCACTGTTTCACTCAGCGAGGCATAAGATTCAACACAGACATTGGAAAACAGCAGCGAATGCTCCACTTTCGCGCCGGAAATAATACAGCCGCCGGATACCATCGAGTCCACCGCCATACCGCGACGATCCTCATCATTGAAAATAAACTTGGCCGGCGGCAACTGTTCCTGATAGGTCCAGATAGGCCAGTCTTCGTCATAAAGATTCAGCTCCGGCGTCACCGACACCAGCTCCATATTGGCGTCCCAGAAGGCGTCCACCGTGCCCACATCCCGCCAGTAAGCCTGCTCATTATTTTCCGGATCGCGGAAAGGATAGGCATAGGCGCGATAACGTTCGATAACCGAAGGAATAATATCTTTACCGAAGTCATGACTCGACTGCGGCATGTCCGCATCTTTAATCAGCTGTTCAAACAGGAATTCAGTATTAAAAACATAAATACCCATCGAGCATAAGGAGGTGTCTTTTCTACCCGGCATAGGCGTCGGCGCATCCGGTTTTTCAGTGAAAGTCTGAATTCGACTGTCTTCATTTACGCCCATCACGCCAAAGGCTTTGGCCTGTTCCAGCGGCACTTCGATACAACCGACGGTAATATCCGCCTCATTCTCCACATGAAAAGCCAGCATCTCACCATAGTCCATTTTATAAATATGGTCGCCCGCCAGAATCAGCACATATTTCGGGCGATGACTGCGAATGATATCCAGGTTCTGATAAATAGCATCAGCGGTGCCGGCGTACCAGGAGGCGGCGATGCGCTGCTGCGCAGGCAGTAATTCGACAAATTCACCGAACTCGCCGCGCAAGTGTCCCCAGGCCTGCTGAATATGGGTCAACAGTGAATGGGCTTTGTACTGGGTGAGCACCCCGATGCGGCGAATCCCGGAGTTGATGCAATTGGAAATCGGAAAATCAATAATGCGGAACTTGCCGCCAAAAGGCACCGAAGGTTTGGCGCGCCACTGGGTTAAATCCTTAAGCCGGGAACCCCGCCCGCCGGCCATAATAAGCGCCAGGGTGTCACGGGTAATCCGACTAACGAAACGAGGGGATCGTTCAATATTCATGAGCACACTTCCTGATTGTTACAAAAGTAAAACAAAATGCGCTGTTCCACAAATGAATATATCCGCTATTTAATAGCATTATACTGGGTTAATCATTTGCAGGTGGCCGCAAGGCGCTTCGCTAATGCGAGTATGATTATCATGCATTATTGCGGTTATCCTGCAAATAATAAAGCGCAATTTTTTTCTCCGCGCGGTAGAATAAAGTTCCTTACTGTCCAGTCGCATCGCCCATGTCAAACGCATCTGATAACAAACTGTTTTCGCCTGATCTTCAACGCATTATGGATGCGCGCCATCATGATCCTTTTTCCGTACTCGGTCGTCATGTTCAGGCGGATACGGCGACGGTCTGTATATTTAAACCCCGGGTCGAGCAACTGAGCATTACCGATCAGCGCCTGCCCATGCGCAGACTGGAGAACAGCGATATTTTTGTCTGGCAGGGCCGGGCCGAAGATGTTCCCGAACGCTATCAGTTACACTGGAATGCAGACGGGCGGGAACAGGCTGAGTTTGATCCCTACTGTTTCCCCCCACAGGTGGCGGATTTCGATATTCATCTTTTTTCCGAAGGAAAACACTGGCACGCCCAGCAGTTTCTCGGCGCTCATCTGCGCGAAGTCGATGGCGTCAGCGGCGTGCTGTTCGCCACCTGGGCGCCCAATGCGGAACGGGTCAGCGTGATTGGTGAATTCAATCACTGGGATGGCCGGGTTCATCCCATGCGCATACGCGGCGGCAGCGGCGTCTGGGAACTGTTTATCCCGGGGCTGAAGGCCGACGCCCTCTACAAGTTTGAAATTCGTAATCGCGAATCCGGAGAGATTCTGAGTAAAACCGATCCCTACGCTCGCCAGTATGAACTGCGTCCGAATACCGCCGCCATCGTCACCGCAACGACGGAATATGAATGGCGGGATACGCAGTGGATGCAACAACGCCCGCAACATGACTGGCTGCACGGCCCGACTTCGATTTATGAAGTTCATCTCGGCTCCTGGCAAAAAGATGCGCAGGGCGAATTTCTGAATTATCGCGAACTCGCGCATCGACTGGTCGCCTATGTGGTCGAGCTGGGGTTCACCCATATCGAGCTGATGCCCATCACCGAGCATCCACTGGATGCCTCATGGGGTTATCAGACCACCGGTTATTTCGCCCCGACTCGCCGCTTTGGAAACGCTGATGACTTTCGTTATTTTATCGACTACTGCCATCAGCATAACATCGGCGTCCTGCTCGACTGGGTGCCGGCGCATTTTCCCAAAGACGCCTTTGCCCTGGCTCGCTTTGACGGCAGCCCCCTCTACGAACATGAAGATCCCCGCCGCGGCGAACACCGCGACTGGGGCACGCTGATTTATAATTTCGGTCGTAACGAAGTTAAAAACTTTTTGCTCGCCAGCGCCCTGTTCTGGCTGGAAGAATTTCATCTCGACGGCCTGCGCGTGGATGCGGTCGCCTCGATGTTATATCTGGATTATTCCCGCGAAGACAATGACTGGATTCCGAATGTTCACGGCGGCAATGAAAACCTTGAAGCCATCGCTTTTCTACGCGAGCTGAATACCCTGACCCATGATCAGCAACCCGGCACCGTAATCATCGCCGAGGAATCCACCGCCTGGCCGCAGGTCACCCGTCCGGTCGATATGGGCGGTCTGGGTTTTTCCATGAAATGGAACATGGGCTGGATGCATGACACCCTGAAATATATGGCGGAAGATCCGGTGCATCGGCAATATCATCATAACAAGCTGACCTTTGGCCTGCTCTACGCCTTTACCGAAAATTTTGTCCTGCCCTTCTCCCACGATGAAGTCGTACACGGCAAGTCCTCCCTGCTCTATAAAATGCCCGGTGACGAATGGCAGCGTTTCGCTAATCTGCGCCTGTTGTACGTGTATATGTTTACCTATCCCGGTAAGAAACTGCTGTTCATGGGCTGTGAATTCGGTCAGGGTAATGAGTGGAATAATGAAACTCAGCTTGACTGGTATGTACTCGATTATCCCTTGCATCAAGGCGTTAAACATCTGTTAGCCGATCTCAACAGCCTGTATAAAAACGAACCCGCGCTGCACCGCTTCGACTTCGAACATCAGGGTTTTGAATGGCTTGACTGCGACGATAAAGAACGCTCCATTCTCGCCTATAGCCGCAAAGACGAACACGGCCATGTGCTGGTGATTCTCAATCTGACCCCGGTGCCACGCGACAACTACCGGATCGGCGCGCCGGCGGCGGGCGCCTATCGGGAAATACTCAACTCGGATTCAGAATATTACGCCGGTAGCAATATCGGCAATGCCGGTCTGGTCGAAACGGAAATGGCGCCCTGCATGGGCCGCCATTATTCATTAACGCTGAACCTGCCGCCGCTGGCGGCGCTGGTGTTAAAACCTGAAGGGCGCAGCTAAAGCCCATTGTACAGATGCGAATAAACTACCCCGCAGCAAGCTGACGGGGTATTAGTGGCAGCTTCGCCTGAAGGCGAACATGTGCGGCTGAAGCCGCACCTACGAGGGTCTTCGCTGCAAGCGGCGGGGAATTAAACCCAAAGGGATTAAAATCGCACCTGCAACAGGTTCCGGTAATGATAATGTATGCATACGTAGGTACTTAAGGATATGGGCAATTGTAGGTGCGGCTTTAGCCGCACAAAATGCTTAATCAGATACCACGATATATGTTATTCAAGCGCTGCTGCGATATAAGACCACAGCAGACAACGTAAAACGAATCAGAACATTTTTAATTTTTTATAACAGGAGATAATGACTCCATGTCTCGCATTCTGTTCGCTACCAGTGAAGCTTACCCCTTAATTAAAACCGGCGGTCTCGCCGATGTCGCCGGCAGCCTGCCGCGCGCCCTGCTCGGATTGAAACAGGAGGTGCGCCTGATTCTACCGGCCTACCCCGAAGCCCGCGCGCGCATGGGAAAAGCCAGAACCATCGCCAGCTTCGAACTTGACAGCCATCAGCTGAATCTATTGCAGGGGCGACTGCCCGGCGCCCGGGTCACCACCTGGCTGCTCGACTGCCCGGTATTTTTTGATCGCCCCGGCAATCCCTATCTCAATGAGCAGGGACAGGTCTGGCCGGATAATGCCGAACGCTTCGCGCTTTTCAGTAAAGCCGTGAGTCTGATCGCGCAGGGAAAAGCCGGCATCGACTGGCGCGCCGATCTGGTGCATTGCAACGACTGGCAAACCGCGCTGGTTCCCGCCCTGCTGGATCAGGAAAGCCGGCGCCCGGCCACCCTGTTTACCATTCATAATCTCGCCTATCAGGGGCTGTTTGATCAGGCCACCTTTACAAAACTCGGACTGCCCGCCCATCTCTGGCACCATGAAGCGCTGGAGTTTCATCACCAGCTTTCTTTTATAAAGGGCGGACTGGTCTTTGCTGACAGCATCAGCACGGTGAGTCCGAGCTATGCAAAAGAAATTCTGCGCCCGGAATTTGCTTACGGACTGGATGGCCTGTTGCGTCACCGCCGGCAGGTGCTCAGTGGCATTATCAATGGCATCGACACCAATGAATGGAATCCCGGCACCGATCCCCGCCTGCAACAAAACTATAACCGCCGCACACTCGCTAAAAAAATCATTTACAAGACAGCTTTACAACAGCACTTCAAACTAGCGGAAGCGCCCGACACCCTGCTGTTTGGTTTTATCGGGCGACTGGTTGAACAGAAGGGACTCAATGATATTCTCGCCAGCCTCCCGGCAATACTGAAAACGCCGGTGCAGTTTGTTTTTCTCGGCAGCGGCCAGCAGGAATATGAACAGGCCTTGCGCGAGCTGGCTGCGCAATACCCGGATAAGGTCGCAGTGCAAATTGGTTATAGTGAAGATCTTTCTCACCGTATCGAAGCCGGCGCCGATGCTTTTCTCATGCCCTCGACATTTGAACCTTGCGGGCTGAATCAATTATACAGCCTGCGCTATGGCGCCCTGCCGGTGGTGCGGAAAGTCGGTGGTTTAAATGATACCGTCATCGACAGCACCCGGGAGAATCTGGAAAATGACAGCGCAACCGGCATTGTGTTTACCGGTACTGCGGGGGATGACTTACTTGATGCCCTGCAAAGGACACAAAAATTATATACCAATAAAGCACAATGGAAGCAGGTTCAGCTTGCCGCCATGCGTCAGGATTTCTCCTGGCGGCGCAGCGCGCAAGCCTACCTGGATTTGTATCAGACCAGCCTTAAGCGGAATCCGAAACCCTTATTGACGTAACTGTTTCTTCGCGGCGCTGAAACAGTCATCCCGCCAGAGACAACCGGTCTGATCGCAATCATCCGCACTGGCTGCGGTCGCAAAACAGGCGTAGTTGCCTTCAACCTGCTGGATTTTCCGGATCAAGTTTACTTTTGTGGTTTTCCCGGCCTTGATACCGTGTTCTTTCGCAATCGTGCGAATTTGCTGCATTAACATCTGTCACTCCTTGAAAAATAAATCGCAATCACCGGATTAAGCTTAAGGTATAGCAAACTATCTCCGGATCTGCACACTCAATTATACATTTTATTAAGAACGGCAATTATAGACTGTGACCCGTTTCGTGGCTGCAGGTTCATATATCCATCAATAAAATTGCCTTTTGATTATGCCCCCCATACATGACATATCTGCTACTCTGCTCTTAATGTTTGTTGACACATAGCCGATACAATTGTTTTCAAAGTAAAAATTTATTACTCACTCAGGATGAAAAATATGCGCATCGCACTAATTGGACTTGGAAAAATGGGCGCCAATATGGCGCGCCGACTCTGTCGCGGCGGCATCGAAGTGGTCGGTTATAACCGCTCGCCCGATATTGTTTCCCAGCTGGAAAAAGAAGAAGGCCTGATTGGCGCGGCCTCGCTGGAAAAAGCCGTTATTCAACTTCCCTCGCCACGCATCGTCTGGTTGATGCTGCCCAGCGGCGAAGTCACCGAATCGGTATTTCAAACTCTGGCCGACATGCTGACAAGGGATGACATCATTATCGATGGCGGCAATGCAAACTATCACGACAGTCAGCGCCGCGCCAAACAACTGGCGGAAAAAGGCATCGGCTTTGTCGATGCCGGCACCTCCGGCGGGGTCTGGGGACTCGACAATGGCTATTGCATGATGGTCGGCGGAGAGGAGGCCCACGTTAAACCCGTGAAACCTTTACTAAAAGTACTGGCGCCCGCCCCGGACAAAGGCTGGGCTCATGTCGGCCCGGCCGGCGCCGGTCACTTTACCAAGATGGTTCATAACGGTATCGAATACGGCATGATGCAGGCCATGGCCGAAGGCTTTTCCCTGTTACAGGGTAAACAGGAGTTTAATATCGATCTGGCCGAAGTGGCAGAAATCTGGCGACATGGTTCAGTGGTGCGCAGCTGGCTGCTGGATCTCACCGCGGAATTCCTGCAGCAGGATCAAAAACTGGAGGATATCTCCGGCTATGTCGCGGATTCCGGCGAAGGCCGCTGGACCGCAGAGGAAGGCATCGCCCAGGGGACGCCTACACCGGTGATGACCATGGCTCTGCTGATGCGTTTCGCCAGCCAGACCCCGGACGCTTACGGCAACAAAATGCTGGCCATGATGCGCAACGCCTTTGGCGGCCACGGATTCAAAAACAAGGACTAAGCCCATGACCGAAGCCTGCACCTTTATCATTTTTGGCGCGACGGGCAATCTTGCCCGCAACAAATTATTACCCGCAATTTATCATCTGGAAGAAGCCGAGCGCATACCTGAGGGCAGCGCAATCATCGGCTTCAGCCGCCAGCAATGGCAGGGTGATGAATGGCGCAAACCGATGGATGCAATCCTCGCCGGGAAAGCCCGCGGAGGGGTAAAACCGGAAGTGCTGGCGCGCCTGCATGAACGTATGCACATGTTCAGCGGTGACATGAGTGATCCTGAGAGCCTGAAAAAACTGGCAAAGGAGCTGGAAAATAATCCGGCCTATCCCAAAAATTTAATTTTTTATATGGCCATCCCGCCCAGCTTTTACGTGCCAGTGAGTCAGGCGATGGCGGCGGCGGGTCTGAACCGGGAAGACAATGGCTGGCGTCGCGTGGTCATCGAAAAACCCTTCGGCCATGACGTTGAAGGCGCAACCAGTCTGAATAAAAGCCTGCATCAGCACTTCGATGAAACCCAGCTCTTTCGCATCGATCACTACCTCGGCAAAAGCATGGTGCAGAATGTACTGGTATTCCGCTTCGCCAATCTGATGCTGGAGCCATTATGGAACCGCAATTATATCGATCATGTGCAGATCACCCACTCCGAAGATCTGGGCATCGGTGGCCGCGCCGGCTATTACGACGGGGTCGGCGCCCTGCGAGACATGCTGCAAAGTCATCTATTGCAAATGCTGACCCTGGTGGCGATGGAGCCGCCCCCGAATCTGGATGCCGAATCCCTGCGCGATGAAAAAGTTAAGGTGCTCAAATCCCTGCGTCCGATCCCACGCCGCGCCGTTAACGCGCACGCCTTTCGCGCGCAATATGTGCAGGGAGAAATCAATGGTGAAACGGTGCCCGGTTATCTGGACGAGGAAGGCATTCAGGAAAACAGCAGCACGGAAACCTACGCGGCGATGAAACTGTACATCGACAACTGGCGCTGGCGCGGCGTGCCTTTTTATTTACGCACTGGCAAACGTCTGGCCAAAAACAGTTCGCTGATCAGCATTCGCTTCAAACATCCGCCGCAACAACTGTTTCGCAAAACCCACATCGAGCAGATCAAACCCAACTGGATTGTGCTTGGCATTCAACCGCAGGAATGTATGCGCATTGAAATGCAGGTCAAGCAACCCGGACTGGAAATGCTGGCGCAAACCACGCAACTGGACGCCAGTTATTGCTCCATGACCTCATTGCGACTGGACGCCTATGAAGCCCTGTTGCTGGACGTGATCGAAAATGATCGTTCGCTGTTTTTACGCTATGACGAAGTTCACTATGCCTGGGAGGCCGTGGATCCCATTCTCAAATACTGGGACAGTGAACGTGAATTTATTCATACCTATCCGGCGGGAAGCTGGGGACCGGAAGGCGTGCAGAAATTATTTGATCGCGAAGATCAATACTGGCGCAATTCGCTCAATGAATAAAGTTCATCACGACTGTTGAAAAGCAAAGGCGGCGGCGCCCAGCAGCCCCGTCTTTTCTTCCATAATCACCCTGACGGGAAAACTTTGCATCAGCTCAGTCATCACGCCCTTGTGATGAAAAGCCTCAAGAAAGCGATCCGAATTTAATGCCTCGATAATTTTTGGCGCAATCCCACCGCCAATATACAGCCCCCCGGCAGGCAAATAATTCAGCGCCACATTACCGGCCTGTGCGCCGTAAATGCGAACGAAACAACTCAATGCCTGCACGGCGACAGGATCATCGTCTAATAATGCATGACGGCTGATTTCAACCGCCGGATCCGGAGCCTGCAAAATCGCATCTGAAAAAGCAGACGGCGCGCCAGTCTCTTCAAGAAAGAAACGAAAAATATGCTGCAAGCCTGAACCCGATAAAATATGTTCATAGGCGACATAGTTCAGCGAGGCCTGTAAATACTGCAGAAGCCGGATCTGCTCATCATCGGCAGGCGCAAACCCCACATGCCCGCCTTCGCTGGGATAAGGCCGGTAACGTCCATGCTGATAAACTAAGCTGCTGATCCCCAGTCCCGTCCCGGCGCCAATCAGGGCGCAGCGACCCTGCTTTTCCACTCGGCCGGTTTGCAGGCTAAACAGTTGCGCCTCATCTAAAGTTTGCAGTCCATAACCCAGCGCCTGAAAATCATTAATCAAAGCCAGTTGTTTAATGCCCAGCGTTTTTTTCAGTTGCGCGGCATCCAGCCGCCAGGGGAGATTGGTTACCTGCGCCTGTTGCTCGCGCACCGGCCCCGCCACCGCAAGACAGGCTGCCTCAAATGAAAAACCGGAATGCGTTTTCAGAAAATCATGAAGTAGAGAAAGAAGATCCGGATACTGCTGACTGGCGTAAACCTGCTCATGGACAATATTAATTTTTTCCGCTTTTTTTTCGGCCAGACACAGGCGAGTATGAGTGCCACCGATATCGCCGGCCAGCACCTGCACGCTCATATCTCGCCCAGTTTGGCGGCCGCCGCCTTATCCATAAACCACAGGCTGTCTATTCGCCTCGCAAAGCGTTTCACCGGATAATCCTGTTCATCGGTGGGGCTGAAAACTTTTTCCAGAACATCCGCCTTGTCTTTGCCACAAACCAGCAGTAAGCGCTGACGCGCCTGCTCCAGCACCGGAAAACTCAGACTCACTCGCCAGCTTTTTAATTTCTCGACATAGACCGCCACCACGCTGTTCGTACAATCATCGAGTATGGATGTTCCGGGAAACAGGGAAGCGGTGTGCCCGTCTGCGCCCATCCCCAGCATGACAAGATCAAATTGTATCCAGCCGGCATCGTTATGGGGAAGCTGCGCCTCTAAACGTTCTGCATAGCGAGCGGCTAACATCGGCGCAGCGCTGGCGGGTTCATGGGCGGCCAACAAAACATCATCAACTACAGGGTGAATATTGGCCGCTGGAATATCGACATGATCCAGCAGGGTTTCCCTGACCATGCGGTAATTGCTGTCGGCATGATCGCAGGCCACCATGCGCTCATCACCGAAATAAGCATGCACCCGCGACCAGTCAAGCTGTCGCCGGTATTCATCCATCAATAAATAACGGTGCAAATGTTTTGGCGTCGAACCGCCGGAGAAGGCGACATGAAATGCGCCCCGTTCAGCAATCGCGCTGCTCGCGCAGGCCAACCAGTAGTCCGCCGCCGCTTTCGCCGCCGCCTCAACGCTGTCTTCGATATGAATATTATTTTTGTTATTCAAGAAATGCCGCCTGACTGTTTTGAGTCTCGACAAAGAATCGGGTTCAGAGCTTACTTTACCCTGCCACTCGTCCCTCGCGACTCGCCACCGGGTGTTAATGGTGCCGAAGAGAGGATTTGAACCTCCGACCTACGCATTACGAATGCGGTGCTCTACCAGCTGAGCTACTCCGGCGATAAAAACAGAAATCCCGCGCCATCAATCACGGCGCGGGAATGGGATTATACTAATGTCAGCGGGAAGGATAAAAGAGAAACCGGCGCTAACGCGGAAAATATTTTCCCGGCTAGTGGCTGCTTCAGGAATCTGCTGTGACGTTACGAATACGATAAATAATATCGATGCATTCACCCACCGTGCCTTCCGGCGGGGTCGGCAAATTCGTCACCACCATCTGCCCGTCTTCAATATCCGATAACATACCGGTGTCCACATTGAAAAAATGGTGATGATCACTGGTGTTGGAGTCATAAAAGACCTTGGTGGGATCAACGATGATTTCACGAATCAGGCCTTTTCTGGCGAAAAGTCCCAGCGTGTTGTAAATCGTTGCTTTCGAGGCTTTCTGCTGCTCGCTGTTTAGCTGCGACAACACCTGTTCGGCCGACACATGTTGCGGACGGGCAAACAGGATATTGGCGATTTCGATCCGCTGCTGAGTGGGGGTAATATCGTGTTCGAGCAGAAGCTCAATCGCACGATTTTTGGGCATATCGGGTTTAGATTCAGTCGTTTCCATAGGCAAAAATTATAGCCTAAGGATTTGGATGAAGTCCAATTTACACTTGATCTTAATCAGGTTAGTCACAAATGGCAGATTTAATTTGATAAGCCTGAGGCGCTACAATCGGCGCGCGCCCGAGTAAAATATCCGCCAGCAAATGCGCGGAAGCCAGTCCCAGCACCACGCCATTGCGAAAATGGCCGGTATTGATATACAGGTTGCTTAATTCCGGATGCGCGCTTATATAAGGTATACCCTCGGGAGAAGCGGGGCGTAAGCCCGCCCAATGCTGTTCAATGTCCATCTCCCCCAGCGCCGGGATCAGGCGTTGCGCCTCCACCATCAACTCAGCACGCGCCGATTCCGTCGTGGAGCAATCGAAGCCGGTTTCCTCCAGCGTGCTGCCAACCAGCACCCGCCCGTCCCGGCGGGCAATCACATAGCGATCCTGACTCAGGATAATCCGTGAGACCATGCCGGGTTCGCCGCAATAGAGAATCATTTGTCCGCGCACCGGTCGCACGGGCAGATCGATCCCGGTGGAGGCCAGCAATTGCCCGCTCCATGCCCCGCTCGTGACCACCACCTTTTCAGCCGAAAGGGTTTCATTTTCAGTCTGTACGCCCCGCACGCTGTCCCCCTGTGTCGCCAGCCCCCGCACCGCACAGTGTTCACGAATCTCAACCCCCTGATTCAACAGGCTTTGTTTCAGGGATTTCAGCAGACGGGGGTTGCGCACATGCCCAATTGCCGGCAACCATAGCGCTGAATCAGGAACCTCACCCAGCGATGGCGCCAGCGCCTGTATGGCCTCGGCATCCACCTGTTGCAGATCGTAAGCCCAGCGTTTCGCCCAGTTTTCAGCCGCAGACGCTTCACCGGTATCCAGAATTAACAGGCCGTCGTTCTGCAACTGGGGATCAATTCCCGTCTGCTCATGCAATAACCGAAGAAAACCCGGATAATGCGCCTGACTCCAGTGCGCCAATGCGGTCACCGCATCGGCATAGCGCCAGGGATAAAGAGGCGAGAGAATTCCCCCGCCGGCCCAGGAGGACTCCTTCCCGCATTGCCCCTGTTCCAGAACCGTAACGGAAAGTCCCGACTGGCGTAATTCCCATGCGCTGAGCATGCCAATCAGCCCGCCGCCAATAACCACACAATCGACCATCCATCACTCCGTTAAAGCCTTGAAAGCCCGCTATTATGCCATTAATTTCCCGCCCTGCCCCGCCTCGACAAACTGCCAAATCACGCACATTTTCAGACCATTGCCGACCATTTATCCGGTATTTGAACGGTCTTGTCGGATAGCGCCTGAATCCTGCGCCCGAATAGCCTATAAATTAACCCATGAAAAATTATCACGGACTCACGCTGATCGAACTCATGGTCACCCTGGCGGTGTTTGCCATTGTTACGGTTCTTGCTTTCCCCGGGTTCAGGCTTTATCAACAGAACAGCAACCGGGTTAGCCAGATCAATGATCTGATCGCCACCCTAAGTCTGGCGCGCAGCGAAGCGGTTAAACGCAACCTGCCGGTTATTGTCTGCGCTAGCGCCGACATGGCCACCTGCAGTGGCGTCAATGACTGGACAACCGGCTGGATCGCCTTCATCGATGACAACCTCGATGGCGTTGTCGATCCGACTGATGGGGATGATCTGATGAATGGCGGTGAATCGGCATTTCATGTTCATGGAAGCTTGTCCGGCGCCGGGCTGGTGTATAACGACATTGCCAATGGCGGCGCAGTCGCCATTCGCTTTAACAGCCAGGGGATGCCAACCGTATTTGATGCAGGCGGCATCACCAGCACCGACGCCACCTTCCTGCGTTGTGACAATCGCCGTAACACAGAACCAGCGCTTACTCGAAACAACCATGCGCGCGCCATTCTTCTAACTGCATCAGGACGAACACGCCTGTCGCGGGACAGTAATAATAACGGTGTTCAGGAAGACGCTAATAATGTGGATCTCAACTGCCCATAGTAGTAATGAGAAGACAAATTAAAAGTGAATAATACAAAATGATAGAAATTAATCACAATTACAATTCGGGAGCCGGCCCTGAAAAAATACAGGGTCTGACCCTGGTGGAAGTCATGATCGCGTTAGTCATACTTTCAGTAGGCCTGTTAGGGCTGGCCGGGCTACAGATACATGGGCTGCGCGGCACCGGCGGGGCTAATTCACGAGTACAGGCCACCTTTATTGTTTCGGACATGGCCGAACGCATGCACGCCAATTCCGTCGAATTTTCTCAGAATCTGGCCTATCAAAATATTGCGCTGGCGGCCAACAACTGCGGCAACCCCCCAACCGATTGCGATACGGGCGCCTGTTCAACCGCTCAACTGGTCGCCCATGATAATTATAAAATCTGCCAGGCGATGGGTAGTTTACCTTCCGGCGCAACCCTGACAGTTACCTGCGATGATAATCCCTGTGTTGCCGGTCTTTATGATGCTAACAACCGTCAACAGTCCGGCTCCACGCACACGCTCACATTAACCTGGTCGGAAGTGCGCGACGCCAGTCTTGGAGGAAACCAGAATCAGACTATCATGATGTCTATTCAGCCCTTCCTCCCGCAACTAAAAAAATAAAATAGCATGATAATTATGAAGAATTACACACAACAACACGGCCTGACCCTGATTGAACTTATGGTCGCCCTGGTGATCAGTCTGCTGATTCTGGCGGGCCTGTTTACTGTTTATCAGTCCAACCAGCGCGGTTACCGTCTCAATGACGGGCTGGTGCGCGTTCAGGAAAGTGGTCGCTTCGCCATTGATTTTCTTTCCCGGGATGTGCGTCAGGCGGCTTATCCCGCGAATGATCCAAATGCAAATTCAATAGTCCCACCTGAGTTTCATTTTTTTCTATTTACCGGTGGCGCCAATGATGTTGATATTGCCGGCACCAATGCCGGGGATTATCCACCAAGTGATATCCTCTCTCTACGTCATGGCTTCAGCACACTCGCAAGCCCTGACTGCAATGGCAATACTCCCGCCAATGGCGGCAATACGGATCCAATCGGGATCCCTATGACCCAGGGAGCGACAACCTGGGTTCCCGATGGCACCACAACCTGGAATCGCTATGATATTCGCAATACCGGTCGGCAGAACAATCGGGGCAACCCCATTTTTGCTCTCTACTGCAACGGCATTGAACTGGTCGAAGGTATTGAAAACATGCAGGTGCTCTACGGAGTTGACACCAGCCAGCCACAGGATTTCGTTGTCGACCAGTATTTCACCTATAACAACGTGCCCGATGTTATAGGCGATCTGGTAACTGACTGGGGACGCGTCATCAGTGTTCGCATCGCCCTGCTGGCCAGCAGTGTCGATGAAAAAGCCAACGCCCCCAGTTCCCGTAGCTTTAATCTGCTCGGCAACAATCTCATCTTCGATGGCACCGGCGTGGACGCTAACGGCAATGCCATTGCCGCCGATCAGAAAATACGCCGTGTCTACACCACCACCGTACTTATTCGTAATAATATTAGTTCGTAACAATATATGTAAAACAGGCAAAAGAAATGAAATCAATAATAACTCATTCAAGACATAATGCTAAAAATCAGCAAGGCATTGTTCTGGTTGTTGCTTTATTAATTCTCCTGGTTATGACCATACTGGGTATCAGCATGCTGAGTTCCTCCACCATGGAAGAACGCATGGCCAGCAATATTCAGGCGCAACAGATTACCTTTCAGGCGGCGGAATCCTGCATTCGCACCGCCCTTTTGCCGCCCGCCAGAGCTCTACGCGATGGGGCTATAAATAATACCTTGCTCGCCAATCCAAATCCCGGCCTTAACTGCCAGTTAAACGGCGTGAATGCCACCGTTAATTTTAGTATTCCTGCAGCTGCTGAACAACAGGAAGGTGATCTGACCGGCTTTGATCTTGGCAATAGTCATAAACAAGTTGATGGCGCAATATTATTTATGACCGGCACCTCAACGCTGCCTTCCGGCACCTCAAGCAGTGTTACTTTTGCCGGAAAAAGTCCAAAACCAAACAGTGGCGGTTCGCAAAGCAACACGCAAGAATAACCTTAATATCACTATCAACTGAGATTTACGCTTTCAGCTCCAAGACACTAACCGGAGAAAGATTATGAAAAATATTCGCCATACTTTTATTTACCTGTCCCTGCTAATGTTGCCAGTCATCGGGCAGGCTGAGATCCTCCTGATCGAGGATGTGATTGAGACCGACAAATTACAGATTAACATCGATGCCTCGCTAAATGGCTATATCAAAGCTCGACGCTGTCCAGGTTGCCCGGACATTCGACTGAAAGTCGATAAAAACACACAGGCCTTCAAACATGGTAAATCCATACACCTTAATCAGGCAACGCATCATAATGGAAAATTCGCCACTGTGATTTTTGATCCTAAAACAAAACGGGTGAAACGTATTAAGTGGTAAACCGATAATCACTTACCCAAATTCTGTAACTTCCAGCAATACTTAAGTGAGGTGCGTTATGCGTACTGCAAGTAAAAAACTGATTTTATCTCTGGCTTCAGCGCTTTATATTTTAACGAGTGCGGTACCTCTATATGCCGAGGATATTGAACTATATACCGGTGTTACCCCCGGCGCCATTACCGCTCGGCCTAATGTTTTGTTTATCATTGATACCTCAGGCAGTATGGGTACAAATGTCACCTTGACCACCGGCACCTATGATCCAGCCACTACTTATACAGGGGATTGTGACAGCGCTTATTATTACTGGAGCAGTACCGGCAGTACTCCTTCCTGTACCGGCTGGACCATTCCCTATATCGCCACCAGCTCATTTAAATGTGACGACGCTGTTTCCGCACTCAGCGCGGGGGGAACGGGCTTTTATCTCGGTCGGATGGCGCGTTATCGGCTGTCTAATTCCGGCGACTACTGGACAACATTCACATCATGGGATCATGATGATATCGTCGAATGTGAAGCCGACTATGGTGTACATGGTGATGGCGTTAACACCACAAATCTCTGGCCGGCTAATGAAAGTAATGGCGGCCCCTGGAGAGGCAACACAAATAATTCTATCAGTTGGGCGGCAACCGGCGGCGCTTATACTGTTTACACCGCTAATTATATTAACTTCGTAAATACTGCGGGTAACTCCATCACTCTCACACGCCTGGAAATTGTCCAGCAGGTTCTCAAAGATATTATCGACAGTACATCGGGAATCAATGCCGCTCTGATGCGTTATGATGCAAGCGGCAGCAGTCTTGGCGGCAGCTTTATCGAGCCCATGCAGGAAATCAACAGCACCACCCGCACCGGGTTTAAAGCCAGTATCGACAGCCTGACTGATACCGGCGCCACACCTCTGGCGGAAACCCTGTATGAAGCCATGCTTTATTATCGCGGCGAACATGTACATTTCGGTGATACAGCTGTACCCGCCAATGTTAGTACGGTTCTCGACCCTAATGATAATAGTCGATATCTCAGCCCAATTGAATTTCAATGCCAGAACAACTTCATTGTCATGCTCACTGATGGTGAACCCTACTATGATAGCGATGCAGACACTCTGATTAACAATGGTAATCAGGGTGCGCCATTCAATGATAACTTCCCCGGTGTTTCCGATAGTTGTGGCTATTCCGCCAATGACTGCCTCGATGAGCTGGCCGGGTATATGTATGATTTTGATCAGATAAACACATTGGCTGACAAGCAAAATATCATTACCTATACCATTGGTTTTGCAACTGATCAGCAATTACTGATGGATACAGCACGCGCAGGCGGCAGTAGTGGAGGCAATATTGATCCCAGCGTCGGCTACTTCACTACCGAATCTATTACAGGTCTGACAGATGCATTCACATCCATCATCAGTGATATACAGGAAATTAATACAACCTTTGTTTCACCAGCCGTATCGGTCAACGCCTTTAACCGTCTTGCGCACCGTAGCGAACTCTATTTTGCTCTGTTCCGTCCGACAACACGCTATCGCTGGCCTGGCAACCTCAAGCGTTATGAACTGGCTCGCGCCACAGCTGGCGATCCTGACTCTGAACTTATTATCAAAGATGTAAATGGCGCGCCAGCGGTTGATCTCAACACCGGTTTTTTTGACTCCAATGCACAAAGTTTCTGGAGCACAAACCCGGATGGCGCCGATGTAACCCTGGGTGGCGCAGCTGAAAACCTGCCACTGGCAAACCGCAGAGTTTATACATTTACCGGCGCCAATAGCGCGCTGGTTCCACCTCAGACCGATACGGAAACTCTGAATACCGCCACTAACCTTTTACATGAAAACAATGATGCATCCGTAACCGGGGGCACGCTGACCAACACCCTGCTGGGACTGGATGCCACAACGACCGATGCCGATCGTATTTCCCTGATCAAGTGGGCGCGAGGCGTCGATGTGCTGGATGAAGATGAAGATAACTCAACCAGTGACGCCCGCAACTTTATGGGCGATCCTCTGCACAGCAAACCGCAAATGGTGAACTATCAGGGCACCAATGAGACCGATACCGACATTACGATCTATATGATCACCAATGAGGGTTTTCTACACGCCATTGATGCCGACACTGGCGTT
Organism: Gammaproteobacteria bacterium; assembly: GCA_015491815.1. Lineage (GTDB taxonomy): Bacteria > Pseudomonadota > Gammaproteobacteria > UBA6429 > Thiohalophilaceae > JAADGZ01. The sequence continues at coordinate 53,323 of WFVC01000196.1, forward strand.
GAACAGTTCGCCTTTATGCCCCAGGATCTATTACCTAATCTGAGCACGCTTAAGAATAATACAACGGCGGCAACCCGCACCTATGGTCTGGATGGCCCCATGACTATCTGGCACAATGATCTTAATAATGATCTTCTGGTGCTTGACTCCAATGGTGACCCGCAGGTTACTAATGGCGTTGCTGAACATGTTTACCTGTACTTTGGCATGCGTCGAGGCGGTAAAAATTACTATGCTCTGGATGTCACTGACCGTAACAACCCCAAACTGAAATGGAAAATTGAGGGTGGCATTCCCGGCGATGACTTTGAAGAACTGGGACAAACCTGGTCCAAGATGGATCTTGCTACAATCAAGTATGCAGGACAAAAACGGACTGTGCTTATCTTCGGCGGCGGCTATGACACCAACGTCGATAATGTCACGACTCCCGCCGATGACAATATGGGCCGCGCCATATTTATCGTCGATGCAGAAACCGGCGAACGCCTATGGTGGGCCAGCATCACGGGTTCCGGCGCCGATCTGGAACTGGCTGATATGAAAAATGCAATTACTGCAGATATGACCGCCTTTGACAGCACGGGTGACGGCTATGTCGATCGTATCTACACCGCTGATCTGGCCGCGCGCATCTGGCGATTCGACATCGATAATAATACCACTTCGGGAACCCCCATAAATATAAGTGGTGGCGTCATTGCCGATCTAAATGGCAGCGCACTTGGCAATACCGCCGCAGCAACGGCTGCAAACAATCGCCATTTCTATTATGCACCCAGTGTCGCCTATATCCGTGATGGCAGTCAGGAGTACTTCACTATTGCAATTGGTTCCGGCTATCGTTCCCATCCCACTAACACAACAATCGAAGATCGATTTTATGTGATTCGGGACACCAATGTTCGAGGTCCGGAAAGAGACGCCAATGACAACCCCATCTATACGGCAATAAATGAAGACGACCTCTTCGATGCTACCGATAATATTATTGGTGAAGGCACAACGACAGAAATCAATGCCGCCCGTCAATCTTTGAATACCAATAATGGCTGGTATATCAGACTAAATGAACCCGATGGTTCTTTCATTGGTGAGAAGGTGCTTGGCAGAGCCGTAACATTCAACTCGATTCTGCTATTCTCCACTTTTACACCAATTGATAGCGGTCAATCCAATAGTTGTTCACCCAGTCAGGGCGTATCCGCCGCCTGGGCTGTCAACCTTTTAGACGCCAAACCAGTGTTTAACTTTGACCAGAGCAACCCGGATCTGACTCGCGGTGATCGTAAAGGCACTCTTAATATGGGCGGCCTGCCTGCAGATCCTTCCATTGTGTTCTTTGATGGAGAAGTAACCGCCTTCTTTGGCACATTGAAGCTTAATCAAGCCGGAGATGGGCTTGGCATCAAGGCCGGTCTTCTTCCTGAAGGCTATGTTCAACCTATGTACTGGAATGTTAATCAGTAGCAGCAAACAGGCTCGTGCAGTGAAAACCTGCACGGGCCATTTTTTAACTGACTTATAAATTATGAACACACCCAAACATAAAAAACATACTCATGGTTTCAGCCTTATCGAAGTCATGGTCGTTCTTGCTATTATCGGCATTCTGGCCAGTATCGGATGGCCGATTTATCAGGAGCAAACACGCAAAAATCAGCGCGCTGAAGCGGTCACCATGGCCTCTATGTTGCGGCTGGAAATGGAGCGTTGTGCATCCAATAATAACGGACTCTATGCTATAAACTGTCCAAATCTCGCCACCGCTGCAGTGCTGCCTGCTATCACAGCCAAATATGACCCAACCGGAACCCGAGGCAATATTTATAATGCAAATATTGCAGTAACGCCGGATGGCTCAGGTTATACGATCACTATCGCCGATATCATCGGCAATGATGATGACTGCCAAACCTTTACCCTGGATAATTTTGGAGCCAAAGGGTTTACCCAGGCGCCCGGCCACAACAGCAGCGTCGCTCGTTGCTGGGGCAGCAACTAACACCACCGTTTATTTTTCTTTTTTCAAAGCCAGGGGCAAAGAAAAAACCACATTCTCTTCATCCCCGGCATCCTGCGCAATACTTGTCGCTCCCCATTCTTTCAGGCGAGTGATGACATTTTTAACCAGAACCTCCGGCGCTGAAGCGCCGGCGCTCAGGCCGATTGATTTTTTACCTACAAGCCAGTCTTTTTTAATCTCAGTTTCATTATCGATAAGATAGGCGGGAACATTCAGTCGCTCAGCCACTTCACGTAGTCGATTTGAATTGGAACTATTG
>WFVC01000197.1 GCA_015491815.1 Gammaproteobacteria bacterium
AAAAATCCAGCAAACATCATTTCACTTCTTCGTTGCGTGAAATGACACATCAAATCAGCGCATTCTAAAAAAACTCTGCGTCCTCTGCGCCTTCGCGTCTTTGCGTTAAAATATATGCCCATCCAAAGCCCGAAAAACCCAAAGGAGAATCATCATGAGCACTCTAAGCAAAGAATCCTGCGAAGCCTGCCGCGCCGATGCGCCACAGGTATCCGATGAAGAACTGAAGGAATTGATCAGCAAGATTCCCGACTGGAACATCGAAGTGCGTGATGGCGTGATGCAACTGGAAAAGACTTTTAGCTTTGATAACTTCGTCGATGCGCTGGCCTTCACCAACAGGGTCGGCGAGGCAGCGGAAGCCGAAGGCCATCATCCCGCCCTGCTCACCGAATGGGGCAGGGTCACCGTCACCTGGTGGTCACACAAGATCAAAGGCCTGCACCGGAATGATTTTATTATGGCCGCACGCACCGATGAGCTGTTCCGACAACCCGCTGAATAACGGATCCCATCTGTAGATACGGCCTGTAGGTACGACTTCAGTCGTACCCGTTCGATTGAAATCGAACCTACACGCAGGCCACCGTCCTGTCGTTCTCCCGCCGGCGGACACTCACCAAAGTCGTATTGCATGTGCGTATATTCTGGCGTAAAAGCATAACAGGCGGTATTAACGAGGGAGATCATGATCATGCACAAAAAATTCATTCTGCTCACTTTTATTCTAAGCTGTGCTGGCCTCAGTACGGCCAATGCCGTTGTCGTCGATCTCAAGGCGGTTTCGATGACAGCAGATCCCACTTCCCTATCCTTCATAGCCGATGGAGTGAGAGTAACGGCCGAGGGCTACCATGTCGAATACGATCCCGCAGATAGCTCGACCACGATCTACGGGCCTTTTTCAACGACTACCGCAGGAAGCAATGCCAACTGGACAAGACCTTATTTTGGCCGGACGTTAAGAACCGCAACCGGTGAAGTGGCCACCGGGCTTGGACTGGTCTCGACACAGAACCTGGGGCAAACCGATGATGACAGACCTGCGGGTGGTCTCCGGCCCGGTATTGATAGCATGACTGTTCCCGGCGCCCTGCCAAGCTTTCAGTTTGCCCTGTTTCGTTTCGATGCACCGGTCGATGTCTCCCAGGTCATTCTCGATGCCGTATCGAATTACAAAACCAGTGTCTGGGTTGCCGGAGGCAACACCGCTCCCAACCTCGATCTGGATTTTCTCAGCGCATTTAGCGCCTTCAGCTTTGCCAACTCACCGACCCTGGCCGGCCCCATACATTCATTCACGCCCTTCGAGGGCATTAACTATCTGGCCATTGGCGCTTCCCCCGGTCAGGATATTGGCAACCTTGGCCCCATCGAAGCCCTCGGCCGCGCTCAGTTTTATATCGATGGCATCAATGTCTCCGCCGTGCCTGTGCCTGCCGCCGTGTGGTTGTTTGGCTCCGGCCTGCTTGGTCTGGCCGGCATCGCCCGGCGAAATAAAACGGCATAATAAAATCGTATAGCCCGGTCTTACGCAAAGCGGCGCCGGAAGGCGCCGCTATCATTGGCTCATGAGCACGGTATGGCCTGCCCTCTCCCGGCTGTTTTCTGAATGGAAAACTGATCGACGACCCGTCCCTGCTGAGTAATAAACCGAACTGTCATGATCTGATTGTCGATATCCACCAGCACCGATCCGGCTTCCGCCAGCGACACCGCCATCGCCGGATGATCGAGACTCCCGTCATTGGTTTTTGCTGATGATCCAATGACGGTATAAACCGTTCCAGAGTAAGCATCTCTTCCCGGTTTTTTATAAGGCGTCTCGCGCCCCGATGTTTTATCGAGCAACATATTTTCCTGCAGGTTATCTGAATCCGCATAATGGCAGCGCAATAAATAACTACGTTCGTACATATGGCTGTGTCCACTGAGCACCAGATCCGCGCCGGCGGCTTCGAGCATCGGCAACACATTTTCACGCACCCTTGTCATACGTCCACCGCTGTCACGGTGCTCATCCGAGTTATGCGAACCATGCGAATAAGGCGGATGATGAAAGGCCGCCACGATCCAGTCCTGCCGGGTGGCCGCCAGATCCCGCTTTAGCCAGTCCAGCATGTCACTACCGACCTTCATGCTGCCGGCCTGCGTATCCAGCATAATGAAATGCACATTGGCGTAGTCGAAGGAATAATAATGTTCCGCGTTTGACGCCAGACCACCGGATTCGGCCTGTGTCGGGAAACTGAAAATATCAAAGAAGGCCCAGCGTCGCGCATCATGGTTGCCGTACACCGGCCACACGGGGACATTTTTCAGGATGCGTTCATAGGGCGAGAAAAAACCCTGTTGAAACTGTTTGTTGCTGCCGGAACGATAGGCGTTATCGCCGGTGGTCAGTAACAAATCCAGATCAGGCTGCAGCCGCCGGGGGCGCGGATTTTTTTTCAGCCAGTCCAGCAGGGCGTCACGCACCTCAGTCTGTACAACTCCAGCTTTACCCGGATCACCCAGTACCGCGAAGCGCACCGGCGCCGCCTGTCCTGAGCGCGGCGGGGTGACGAACCAGTAGTCCTTGCCACTGTAGATAATTTTCTCCGGCTTTCCCGCAGGCTGGTTTTCAATCTGATAATAATAGCGCGTGGCCGGCTCCAGTTTCTGCAGGCGCAGTTCGTGTTCTTCGGCAACGCTGGTTTCGGTGAGCTGCTGATCCAGCTTTCCTGCTGTGCGACCGAAACGCACCCGTCCCCGTCCCGGTTCAAGCGTCTGCCAGCGCAGAGTCATCGCATGGGGGGCCGGCATCATCAGATAGGGCGCGCGCTCACCGGAATAAAAGCTACCGAGGTAAACATCAATAAACCGGCCGACAGCATAGATCAGCGCAAGCGCTAAAATTCCCAGAGCAATACGTTTTACCCAGACTTTCAAGTGATGATGCCTCATAAAGCAAATGGATTATTTACGCAGTTTCTTAACAGCACAGTCTTTATAATCCAGATAATTAACAACCATGCGTTCTTTACCCTGCCCGGCCCCGCTAGAATTGGGTAGAATAGCGCAAAACGCCAACCGACAGAAAATTAATTCCATGCAAAAACTTCCCCGCCTGCTGCATTTTTTAGTCAATCTGCTACTCATCAATCTGGCGCTGTTTTCCCTGTTCCGGCTAGGCTTCTGGCTGTATTTCAAAACCCCGGCGGATCCGATCCCATTAGACATGCTCGCACACAGTTTTTATCTGGGACTTAAATACGATCTGCGGCTGGCGCTGCTGATTATTCTGCCGCTGTTTGCGCTTGGCGGCCTGCGCATCTTAAGCCCGTTTGAATCCCGGCTGATGCGCAACGTCTGGTTTACCTATCTGGGATTGATGTTTTTCATTGTCCTGCAATTCTATTATATGAACGCCGGCTACTACGCCTATCTGCAGCAACCGATGAACGCCACGGTGCTGCGCTTTGCCTATAACCTTGAGACCTCGCTGCAAATGGTCGTGGAAAGTTATCCCGTTGTCTGGATAAGCCTGTCCATGCTGATCCTGCTTGGCCTCTATCTCTGGCTCATGCATCGCCTGTTGCAACGCGCGGCTGATTACGCCAATCCTTTTTTTCACGGCTGGCGCAAAACCAGCATCATCACACTGAGTATTCTGCTGGTGCTGGGCGGCATCTATGGCAAGTTTGCCCGTTATCCCCTGCGCTGGAGCGAGGCCTTCAGCAATGCTCATCATTTCGCCCCGGCCGTGACTCTGAATCCGGTGCTATATTTTTTCAATACTCTGAAAAACAAGGATGTTCGTTTTGATGAAAACAAAACCCGGGAAAGCTATGCACTGATAAGCAAATATCTGGGCGTGGATAAACCCGATGCGCAAAGCCTGAACTACCGGCGTGTGATAACAACACCGGGAACGTTTGCAGAAAAACGTCCTAATGTCGTCATGGTTTTTCTGGAATCCTTTGCCTCCTATAAAACAGGCGCTTTCGGCAACCCGTTGAACCCCACCCCCCACTTCGATGCGCTGGCGAAACAGAGCCTGCAATATACCCGTTACTATTCACCCCACACCGGCACCGCGCGTTCGGTGTTCACCGCGATTACCGGCATTCCTGATATCGAACTCAATAAAACCTCGTCACGCAATCCGCTGGTCGTGGATCAACACACCATCGTTAACGCCTTTAAAGACTATAAAAAATTCTACTTTCTCGGCGGCAGCGCCAACTGGGGCAATATTCGTGGCGTGCTGCAGCGCAATATCGATGCGCTGGAAGTCCACGAGGAAGGGGATTATGAATCCCCGGCTATCGATGTCTGGGGCATTTCCGATCTGGATCTGTTCAAGGAAGCCAATCAGGTGCTGGCCCGGCAAACTCAGCCTTTTTTCGCTATTATTCAGACTTCAGGCAACCACCGACCTTATACGATTCCTGAAGATAATCACGGCTTCAGCCTGGAACACCATGACAACGAGACTCTGAAAAAAGCCGGTTTCACCTCGGATGGGGAATACAATTCTTTCCGTTTCATGGATCACAGTCTGGGTTATTTTATGCAGCAAGTCGCAAAGGCCGGTTATCTCGATAACACCCTGTTTGTTTTTTACGGCGATCACGGCATTCGCGGATATGGCGGCGAGCACAGCCCAAAATTTGAAAACGCTTACGGTCTCACCGGCCTGCATACCCCGCTGATTTTCTATGCGCCCGGCTTCATCCACACCGCGCAGATAGATGACAAACCCGCCAGTGAAGTGGATCTGCTGCCCACTATCGCCGGTCTTGCCGCTCCCGGCTATATCAATACCACTCTGGGACGGGATCTTCGCGACCCGCGTTTCGCCGACCAGCGCTACGCTTTCACCATTGTTCACCACACTATTTCCGAAATTGGCCTGATAGGTGAAAACTTCTATTTCCGCATGAATGAAGACGGCAGCAACAAACTGCTGGCCGACACCCGCTCGGCAACCCCTGAGGACAATGTGCTGCAAGCTCATCCGGACGTCGCCGCCCGCATGCAAGCACTGACCCATGGCATTCACGAAACCGCCAAATATATGCTTTACCATAACTCACGCCAGTAAAATATTTCAACGCAAAGGCGCGGAGACGCAAAGGACGCAAAGGACGCAAAGAATTTTGTATTGGGGATTTGCGTGTAGGTACGACTTCAGTCGTACCTGTTCGATTGAAATCGAACCTACACTACAAACCCTGCGTCCTTTGCGTCTCCGCGCCTCTGCGTTAGATTTTCCCATCCCCCCAGTTTGACCCTCTCAATCAGATCGGGCATAGTC
>WFVC01000198.1 GCA_015491815.1 Gammaproteobacteria bacterium
AAAAAAATATCGAAAGAAGAAAAGGCTGCGCTCTCTGCAAAGCATGCAAAAGTGGTTTTCTCCAATAAATGGTCGGATGAGGAAGGAGCGGCTTCAATTTTGCCTTCATCGGTAAATAATTGCCTTGAAAGCACAGATAAAGAAATTGTCTGTTTCTCAAAAGAACAACAAAAGCTTATTAGTCATTCTGATGTGACCTATACAAGTAAATCGATTATGAAGGACTTTAAGTCTAATGGTGAGTTTGTTCTTAGTTATTATTTCAACGTGCTGGATATCAGTAATACACCCGAGACGGGGGAAAATGCTGATGCTCTTGGTCTGAGAGTGGAGAAAGGCTGGCAGGAACCCGAGCTAAAAATGCTGTGTAAGCTTAAAAAACAAAAAATACAGTGTCAGCGGGAAGGGCGGAAATTTATTTACCATTACTGATTTTATATTCTGAGCAGGATTCTTTTAGCGCAGATGTTATAAAATAGGCGCATGAAAAACTTCAGAATATTCGTTGTTCCTGTTCTCTGTCTGTCTCTGCTTGCCTGTGCCGTCAGCCCGACCGGACGGCGTCAACTCATGCTGGTTTCAGAGGAACAGGCTATTTCCGCCTCGAAGCAGGCTTATGTGGATATGATCAGGCCACTGGCCGAACAGGGCAAGGTTGACAATGATCCCAAACTCACTCAGCGTATCAATAGGATCACCGATCGCCTGATCGTCGAGGCGATTAAATTCCGACCCGCGACAAAAGACTGGCAATGGAGCGTTAAAGTCATCGATGAGCCGGAGGTTGTCAATGCCTGGTGCATGGCGGGTGGCCGCATGGCGATTTATACCGGGCTGATTCAGAAACTCAAGGCAACGGATGATGAAATCGCGCAGGTAATGGGACATGAAATTTCTCATGCGCTGGCCAACCATACTGCTGAACGCATGTCGGTGGCGATGGCCTCCTCAATCGGTGTGATGGCTGTTGGGATGGCGTCTGAGAATAAAAATGGGCTGGCGATTGCGGGAGCGGCGCTAGCGGCCAAGCTGGCGATTGAATTACCCAATAGCCGAACCTCGGAAGCCGAAGCCGATCGCATTGGTATCGAGCTGGCGGCAAAGGCGGGCTATAACCCCCATGCGGCGGTTTCCTTGTGGCAGAAAATGGCAAGGGTCGGGGGCGGTGGTCCACCGGAATTTTTGAGCACACATCCTGCCCCGAAAAATCGTGAACAGACGCTAAAGGCGCTGATTCCCCAGATGATGCCCTATTATAAAAAAGCCATTTCACAATAAATGCCTTGTTAGCCATAAAAGTGTCGGTATTTCTTACTTTTATCAATCTCATTATTGTCAGTAAAAACAATGAGATAAAAATATCGTGCGCGCCAGTTTGTCGGATTATTTAACGTTTGCTCTATAACGAAAGCGATATAACTTTGGTTATATATCAAGTGGTTGATTTTTCTTTAATTTTTTGGGGTGGCATGAATAATGCTGGATAATCGCCATATTTAGATTTATTCCAACAATAAAACCAGGATGATAATTTAGGGGTCAAACATGAAGTTATTAACCACCGTAGTGCTGGCCGGTCTGGCTTTCAGCGCAAATACCCAGGCCGCTTCGGTCTATGCGGTATCTGTCAATAAAATCTCAAACTTTTCCATGGTTTTCAATGGCTCCGGCTCATTCAGCGGTTTTACTTTCTCGAATGATGCGGCGGCTAATTTTGATGGCGGCGCCGGTGGCGTGGACGCGTTGGATGCGCCGGCTGCCTGCATCAGTTGCAGTTATGATAATGATTTTGTTGCGCATAGTTCATTGACGGACTTTGCCTATGGCGATGCGCAGATACTGGATACCGATATTCTAGGCGGTCTTGGCACAGCTTCATCCATTGCCGAGGCCCGGGAGAGTAATGGCGTGGGCTTTGCGATGGGCTCCAATATGTTGTTAAGTGTTAATTTTAATATTGCCACTGCGGGTACATCGGTAAGTTTCAATTTTGACAGCGATGCCTATATGGAAGCCTCAACCACGGGCGGCGGTTCTGCGTTATCCAATATGGCGATGTCGATTGTGTTGATGGATCTGACGGGTTCAACGGTATGGGAATCAACGCCGGCGGCGCTGAACCAGACCCTGACTTCAGGCAGCTATGCTTTTGCGCAGAATATTACAGATGGAACGGCTGGCCTGGATGCCGGCAACTACAGTCTGGTCATTGGTATGTCACAAAGCGTGAATGTTTCCGCCGTGCCGGTTCCAGCCGCTTTGCCCCTCATGCTCTCGGGTTTACTGGGTCTGTTTGGATTGGCGCGACGTCGTAAATAATATCGTTAGGGAAGCTGATTAATTCTGTTCACCCTTCGACAGGCTCAGGGCGAACGGAATTAATCAGAGGTCCCTTAACTTATAATTTATCAAGAAACAGCGCAGGTTCGACACGGGCATTATTCAGACTCACACTCCAGTGTAAATGCGGGCCGGTAACCCGTCCGGTCATTCCAACTTTGCCAATCATCTCTCCCTGTTTGACCTTCATTCCCGGCTTAACTTTTATTCCGCTCAGATGGCAGTACATGGTCACCAGACCCTGACCGTGATCGATGAATATGGTATTGCCATTGAAAAAATAGTGACCGGTTGTAATAACGACGCCGTCGGCGGGCGCTTTGACGGGGGCGCCTTCCGCGGCAGCGATATCCAGTCCGCTATGCGGTTTGCGCGGCTGTTCATTGAAAAAACGGCGCAACCCGAAAGGGCTGCTGAGTCGGCCTTTGACGGGCAGCATAAATTGGGTTGGAACGTATGGCTGTGCAGTCCATTGTGAGAGCGCGGCGTTGATAATTTTTTTCTCAGCGCGGATGCGTTTCATATCTTCCGCATTCGGGTTGACCTTGCGTTTGTTCTTGATAGTTAAATGTTGCTCTTTATATTTTTTGTCATGTACTGAAAAATCACGCTGGTAGGGCTTATCATCAACCGGTGCGACGCGTAATTTGTGTATGCCCGCTTTGGCCGACAGCGGAATCCCGACTACCGCTTCCCACTGCTTATCTGTTTTACGTACGAGCAGACGTTTATTTTTATAATAAGCCGCAGGCGGGGTGCGGCTGTTGATGCCCAGTTCCACGATGGCGATGCCGCCGGGCACCGGATCTTCGCGGGGATAGTGTTCGGCTGCTGCGTTGCAGAATGAAAGCGACAAATAAAAAATAAGGGCAAGCGGGGCTGATAACGTTTTTCTCATGATTCCAGTTTTTCAATTTTTGAAATGATGTGGCCGTGCGCCAGCCGGGTTTTAATCTGCTGTCCGGTTTTAAGCCCGTCACTTGAACGAATGATGCGATTATCATCCACCGCAGTAGTGATCGCATAGCCGCGTGACAGGGTTGATAACGGACTTACCGTATCAAGATTATGGACGTTATATTGCAGTTGTTGGCGCGCCTGCGCAAGCCGGTAGTGCATCGCCTGTTGCAGACGGCGGCGGTTCTCCTGCAATTGCAACTGTGTGCGCGCTATATAATGGCCGGGTTGATGTTGCTGTAACTTTTCCAGTTGCAGGTTGAGCGCATGTCGCCGGTGTTGTAAACCGTGTTTCATGATCTGTTGCATGCGCAATTCAAGCTCGTCCAGTCGTTGCGCCACCTCCTGTAGACGCCGGCCGGGATGGCGCAGGCGTTTTATCAAGTGTTTCAGTTGTTGTGAACAGATCTGCTGTTTTGAATCGATGCAATTCTTGAGTCGTGATAACAGTTGCCGGTTTTGTTGCCGCAGGCCGGCCTGATCCGGGCTGACCATTTCCGCCGCGGCGGTGGGGGTGGCGGCGCGTTGATCGGCGACAAAATCAGCGATGCTAAAATCAACTTCGTGGCCTATGCCACTGACCAGTGGGATCGCACAGTCATAGATAGCGCGGGTGACGACTTCTTCATTAAAGGCGCGCAGATCTTCCAGTGAGCCGCCCCCGCGGGCGAGGATCAGAACATCACAGTCACGTCGCTGTGAAGCCTGTCGAATGCGAGCGGCGATTTCTTCAGCGGCATGCTCGCCCTGTACCGCAACGGGATAGACGAGCACCGGGATGGCCGGAAAGCGCCGCTGAAGCGTGGTCAATATATCGTGAATCGCCGCGCCGGTCGGGGAGGTGATCACGCCGATCCGGCGTGGCATGGCCGGCAGAGGTTGTTTGTGTTCAGCGGCAAACAGGCCTTCCTGATTCAGACGTTGTTTCAGTTCTTCGAATGCGCGCTGCAGTGCGCCGTCGCCGGCTTCCTCCATGTGTTCGATAATAAGCTGAAATTCACCGCGCGCTTCATACAGACTGATGCGCGCGCGCACCAGCACCTGGGCGCCGTTTTCCGGTGTAAAACGCAGTAGCCGGTTACGGTTGCGAAACATCGCGCAACGCACCGAAGCGCTGTTATCCTTAAGTGATAAATACCAGTGACCGGAAGCGGGTCTGGCGAGATTGGAAATTTCAGCTTCCAGCCAGAGCAGGGGAAAGCTGCCTTCTAACAGGCTGCGAGCCTCACGGTTGAGGCGGGAGACACTGTATATATCTTTAAGCATCAGGTACAAGATACAAGATACGGCGCATAATTTGTATCTTGTACCTGTTTTTTTATCGTTTCAGTGGTTTAAAAGTTTGGTCCGGCGTTTTGCTGCTGGGCATATTGCTTCAGGGCATTATCGCTTTGCCGAGCCGCCTTGTTGGCGAGTTTGATCGCGCTATCGACATCACCTTTTTTCAGGGCTTCTTTAGCCTGTTTGATGATTTTTCCGGTATCACGCCATTCGTAGTTAACCTCGCGGGCCTGCCGGGTTTTCTGTTCAGCCATGTTGATCGCGGCATTCGCGTCTTCAGGGCCGGGGGCGGGCGGGGTATTGGCACAGGCGTGCAGAACCAGGGCTGCAGATGCAGCAACTAACAACTTTTTCATAACTCCTCCAAAAATCTAGGCTATGGGATGGATGGGTGGTCGTCCCCCGCGGGGGACGCCTGATTTATATTTATTATTTTCTCCACTCGGAACGCGGTTTCACCGGTTCCCATGCTGATGCGCAGAGTATGCGTCTATCCGCGCGGATTGGCAACCGTTGCCGGCCAATCATTCTTATTTACCCTTGTCCTCAAAAACTTTATAATTCGTCGTTTCATCCCAACCCGGAAGATTCCCCTTATGTTGCGAATAGCCGAAGAAGCCCTGACCTTCGACGATGTTTTATTACTCCCTGCCCATTCCACCGTGTTGCCCAAAGATGTGAGTCTGCAGAGCAAGCTGACGCGGGAAATTACGCTGAATATTCCGCTGGTCTCGGCGGCCATGGACACGGTGACCGAGGCGCGGCTGGCGATTGCCCTTGCTCAGGAAGGGGGAATTGGCATTATTCACAAGAATATGACCATCGAAGAACAGGCCATGCAGGTCAGCATGGTGAAGAAATTTGAGAGTGGGGTGATCAAGGATCCTCTCACAGTTGGTCCAAATACCAGTATTCAGGCGGTGCTGGATCTGACCCGTGCGCATAATATTTCCGGCGTGCCGGTGGTTGAGGGCGCGGATCTGGTGGGGATTGTGACCAGCCGCGATCTGCGTTTTGAAAAGAATTTCGAGAATCCGGTTTCCAGCATCATGACCCCAAAAGAGCGGCTGGTGACGGTGTCGGAAGGCGCTCGACGCGGGGAGATCCGTAAACTGCTGCATGAAAACCGGATTGAAAAAGTGCTGGTGGTGGACGATCAATTCCAGTTGCGCGGGCTGGTGACGGTCAAAGATATACAGAAAGCCAAAGAAAATCCCTTTGCCTGCAAGGATGAACAGGGACGCCTGCGCTGCGGCGCGGCGGTGGGCGTGGGCGCCGGCACCGATGAACGGGTTACGGCGCTGGTTGAGGCCGGGGTTGATGTGTTGGTGGTGGATACCGCTCACGGGCACTCCAAAGGCGTGCTGGATCGGGTCGCCTGGGTGAAAAAACATTTTCCCGAGGTGCAGGTCATCGGCGGCAATATCGCCACTGCCGAGGCGGCGCTGGCGCTGGTCAAAGCCGGGGCCGATGCGGTCAAGGTCGGCATCGGGCCGGGATCGATTTGCACCACCCGCATCGTCGCCGGGGTTGGCGTGCCGCAGATTACCGCTGTGGCCAATGTGGCGGCAGCGCTGAAAGATTCCGGCGTGCCCTTAATCGCCGATGGCGGCATTCGTTATTCGGGGGACATGGCCAAGGCGCTGGTCGCCGGCGCCTACACCATCATGGTCGGCAGCATGTTTGCCGGCACCGAAGAAGCGCCGGGCGAAGTCGAACTGTTTCAGGGGCGTTCCTATAAATCCTATCGCGGCATGGGCTCGATGGGGGCAATGGCCTCGCAGCAGGGTTCCAGCGATCGCTATTTTCAGGAAGGCAACGAAGCCGAGAAACTGGTGCCGGAAGGCATCGAAGGCCGGGTGCCGTTCAAAGGCTCCATGCAACCGGTGATTCATCAGTTGCTGGGCGGCGTGCGTTCCAGCATGGGCTATACCGGCTGCGCAACGATTGATGAAATGCGCACCAAACCTGAATTTGTGCGCATTACCGGCGCCGGCATTAAAGAAAGCCATGTGCATGATGTGCAGATCACCAAGGAAGCACCCAACTATCGGGTTTGATCTGTTTTTGCATTAAAGACTTTATTAAATGCAAAGACGTTATGTTGCAAAGCTTACATAATTTTCTGGTTCCCACGCAGGAGCGTGGGAATGAGAGTAATCCTGTTTATTAATTATTTTTTCTCTGCGCCTCGGCGTCTTTGCGTTCTCTGCGTTAATTATCTATGTTGATAAATGGACATTCCCTATGACAACTGACATCCACGCTCACCGTATTCTTATCCTTGATTTTGGTTCTCAATATACGCAACTGATCGCCCGTCGCGTACGCGAAGCCGGGGTCTACTGCGAACTGGTGCCCTGTGATCTGGATGAAGCCGAAATCCGCAACTTTAAACCCAGTGCGATTATTCTTTCCGGCGGCCCCGAATCGGTCACTGGTGAGGACACGCCGCGCGCGCCGGCGCTGGTGTTCGAACTGGGCGTGCCGGTGCTGGGTATTTGCTATGGCATGCAAACCATGGCCGAGCAGTTGGGCGGCAAGGTGGAAACCGCAAAGCAGCATGAATATGGTTATGCACAGGTGCGCGCGCATGGCCATACGGCGCTGTTAAAAGATATCGAGGATCACACCAGCCCCGAAGGTTATGGTCTGCTGGATGTGTGGATGAGTCACGGTGATCAGGTGGTCGAACTGCCGAAGGGATTTAAGTTGATGGCCTCGACCGAGACTGCGCCGATTGCCGGCATGGCCGATGAAGCGCGGCATTTTTACGGACTGCAGTTTCATCCGGAAGTGACCCATACCCGTCAGGGACAGCGTATCATCGAACGCTTTCTGCATGACATCGCCGGCTGTGAACGGCTGTGGACCTCAGACAATATTATCGAAGACAGTATCAAAAGCATTCGCGAAACCGTGGGCGAGGAAGAGGTTCTGCTTGGTCTGTCCGGTGGCGTGGACTCTTCGGTGGTGGCGGCGTTATTGCACCGCGCCATCGGCGATAAACTCACTTGCGTGTTTGTCGACAACGGCCTGCTGCGTTACAAAGAAGGCGATCAGGTCATGTCGACCTTTGCCGAACACATGGGCGTGCATGTGATTCGCGTCGATGCCGAAGCGCGTTTTCTAAATGCGCTGAAAGGCGTGGATGATCCGGAGCAGAAACGCAAGATCATCGGTAACCTGTTTGTCGAAGTCTTCGAGGAAGAAGCGGCAAAATTAAAGAATGCCAAATGGCTGGCGCAGGGAACTATCTACCCCGATGTGATCGAATCGGCCGGGGCGAAAACCGGTAAGGCGCACCTGATCAAATCCCACCACAATGTCGGCGGCCTGCCCGAACACATGAAACTCAAACTCTGTGAACCGCTGCGTGAGTTATTCAAAGACGAAGTGCGTAAGCTGGGCGTGGAACTGGGTCTGCCCTATGACATGGTTTATCGCCATCCCTTCCCCGGCCCGGGACTGGGCGTGCGTATTCTCGGCGAAGTGAAAAAAGAATATGCCGATATTCTGCGCCTGGCCGATCACATCTTCATCGAAGAACTCTACAAGCACGATCTCTATGAAAAAGTCAGCCAGGCCTTTACCGTATTCCTGCCGGTGAAATCAGTGGGCGTGACCGGTGATGGCCGCCGCTATCAATATGTCGTCACCCTGCGCGCGGTGGAAACCATTGACTTCATGACCGCGCGCTGGGCGCATCTGCCCTATGAATTTCTGGAAACCGTTTCCAGTCGCATCATCAATGAAGTCGAAGGCATCTCTCGCGTCGCCTACGACATCTCTAGCAAACCGCCCGCCACGATTGAGTGGGAGTGACCGGCACTCACAGGTATTGT
>WFVC01000199.1 GCA_015491815.1 Gammaproteobacteria bacterium
GTCTTTGATTTAACTTTTATTCGGCCACAGGGCCGCAGCAACGGGGAACCAGAAATGCAAAATAAAAATCAAGTTGGAAAGTCGCTACTTCTAAGTAGCATACTTGCGGTGTGCAGCGCGTCAGCGTTGGCGGGAGGAAAGATTCAGATTGATGATACGCGCTGGATAAGTGTTGGCGCTGGTATCCGCACTTCGATTTCTTCAGCCAGTGACAGTGCGCCCAATGGCACCAGTCGTGGTAACAACTTCAACCTGGAAAACATGCGCCTGTATATCGCCGGTCAGGTAACGGAAGATTTCAAATTTTATTTCGGTACTGACAAAATGTGGGGCGAATATGGCGTACTTGACGCCATTGTTCAGTATGAACCCGGTGACAGTTTTAATGTCTGGATGGGGCGCATGTTGACGCCGGCGGATCGTATCGAAATGAACGGACCCTTCTATGGCTTGACATGGGGGCAGTATACCGTCCCGCTGTATCCTTCCGATAATGATAGCAGCAATGGTGCAGATGGCGTCGCCGGCACTTACGGTCGTGATGAAGGCATTACTGTTTGGGGCAGCATGGGTAAATTCCAGTATGCCGTGGGTGTCTTCGACGGTTACAGTGGCACAGCCAATCAGACTGACGCGCCGTTGTTCGCAACCCGTCTGGCTTATAACTTCTTTAACAAGGAAGCCAATCCGGGCTATTACACCAGCAGCACTTATTACGGCAAGGCCGGCGATATCCTGACGCTGGGAATTTCCGCGCAATCACAGAGTGACGGCTATGGCACGGCAACACAGTCCGGCTCATTCAGCGGTTATGCGATTGACGGCCTGTTTGAAAAACCATTAAGCGATGGTTCTGTGATCACCGTTGAAGGTGAGTACAAATCCTTCGATGTATCCACTTCGGCTACGACGCCGGTATTTTCCATGTTTGATGGCGAAGCCTATTTCGCCAGCGCCGCCTATTTGATGGGCGCTCAATATGGTTCCGGAAAACTCCAGCCTTATGTGCGTTATACCAGCAACAAACCCAGCGTTGGTGATAGCAGTTCATTATCAGAGTTTGGCGTGAACTATATTATTTCCGGTCATAACATGAAGTTGAATCTTAACTTCACCAGTGGTGACGCCAGCGCCAGCGGCAGCAAGGGAACAGACACCAATACCGTTTTATTTGGTATGCAATTTCAGATCTAAAGCAAAGGAGCTTTTATCATGACAATGAGTAAACTTAAAAAACTGGCCGTTGTAACATTGCTGACGGCTTCGACCACCCTTGCCTGGGCGGCCGATACTATCAAGGTTGGGGTGCTGCATTCTTTATCGGGCACGATGGCGATTTCAGAAACGACCCTGAAAGACACCATGCTGATGTTGATTGATGAGCAGAATAAAAAAGGCGGCCTGCTGGGTAAAAAGCTTGAAGCAGTCGTAGTCGATCCGGCATCCAACTGGCCGTTGTTCGCAGAGAAAGCGCGTGAGCTGATTTCAAAAGACAAGGTGGATGTTGTATTTGGCTGCTGGACATCGGTATCACGTAAATCGGTACTGCCTGTCTTCGAAGAGTTGAACAGCATTCTGTTTTATCCGGTGCAGTATGAAGGTGAAGAATCTTCGAAAAATGTATTCTACACCGGGGCCGCGCCGAATCAGCAGGCGATCCCGGCTGTTGATTACCTGATGAATGATCTTGGTGTTAAACGTTGGGTGCTGGCTGGCACCGACTATGTTTATCCGCGCACCACGAATAAAATTCTCAAGGCGTATTTGATGGCCAAAG
This sequence comes from Gammaproteobacteria bacterium, assembly GCA_015491815.1. Lineage (GTDB taxonomy): Bacteria > Pseudomonadota > Gammaproteobacteria > UBA6429 > Thiohalophilaceae > JAADGZ01. The sequence continues at coordinate 1,778 of WFVC01000199.1, forward strand.
GCGTCAAGGAAAAAGACATCATGATCAACTATACGCCGTTTGGTCATTCTGACTGGCAGTCGATTGTTTCTGATATCAAGAAATTCGGCAGCGCCGGCAAAAAGACAGCGGTTGTCTCGACTATCAACGGTGACGCCAATGTGCCTTTCTATAAGGAACTGGGCAATCAGGGAATTTCCGCAGAAGATATTCCGGTCGTGGCTTTCTCTGTCGGTGAAGAAGAACTTTCCGGCCTGGACACCAAACCACTGGTGGGACATCTGGCGGCATGGAATTATTTCATGAGCGTTGAATCTGATGAAAATGAAGAGTTTATCGAAAGCTGGCAGAAATTCATCAAGAACAAAAAGCGCGTCACCAATGATCCAATGGAAGCACATTACATCGGTTTCAACATGTGGGTGAAGGCGGTTGAAAAAGCCGGTACGACTGATCCCGCCGTCGTTCAGAATGCGCTGATTGGCGTAGCGGTGCCTAACCTGTCAGGTGGTTATTCTGCGATGATGCCGAACCATCACATCACAAAACCTGTGCTGATTGGCGAAATCCAGAAAAACGGTCAGTTCGATATCGTCTGGGAAACAACGGGGCTGGTGCCCGGTGACGCCTGGTCTGATTATCTGCCGGGTTCCCGTGATCTGATCGCAGACTGGCGCGCACCGCTGTCCTGCGGCAACTACAATGTTAAAAGCAAAAAGTGCAGTGGACAGAATTATTAACATTCAGTCTGCAAAACAGATAAGCGCAGAAACATTGGCGTATATCTGAATACAGGCGCATGGGGCATTTGTGGTGGTTTATCCGCTTTTGCCCCATGCCCTTTCTTAATATGAAAATGAGAACATAAATGTCTGAATCATTAATGCCTGTGACAGTGAAAAAACTGCTTTTTGCATTTATATGTATATTCTTTTTTTCAGGATATGCTGTAACAGGTTTCGCCTCTGATATTGAACTGAATGAGGCATGGAAAACACTCAGCACCAAAAACTATAATAAAAAAGCGCATGCGATTGAGGTAATCTCCCAACAAAACCCGCCCCAGACTTACCCCGCATTTAAAGCCATGCTTGAGGGGCAATTATATTTTTCCCGTTCCGGCAGACAGCTTTTTTTGATGCAGGAAAGTGACGATAACTACACCTTTACACCACTGTTTGATATTGATGGGCAGCCGGTGACCCGGGAAAACAAACGTGGTTTTAAAAAAGTAAGAATCAATAATCGTCTGCGAACCCTGATTCGTAAATCACTGGCGATTATCCAGTTGCAAAATAAAGATGCAGACATAAGGCTGGCGGCGCTGGATGAATTGCTTAAAAACCCGCAGCCTGAGTCGGCTGAACTGGTGCGGCCAATAATGGAGAAAGAGCAGGATGCGCGCGTGCTTGCCGCTATGCATACCCTGTTGGCGATAATGAAACTCGATAGTGACGATGAACGCGAGCAGGCTGAAGCGATTGCCACCTTGTCCGAAAGTCTGAATACGTCCTCTATTAATGCGCTTTCCAACTACCATGCGCCCAATAAGCAGCTTGATAAAAAAGTTAAAGCGGCAATTAAAAAGATAAATGACAAACGTGAGCTTTACGCAAAAGCCGAAACGGTGTTTTTTGGCTTAAGTCTTGGCTCGGTGCTGGCCCTGTCTGCGATCGGGCTGGCGATTACGTTTGGGGTAATGGGGATCATTAATATGGCTCATGGTGAGCTCATGATGATTGGCGCCTATACCACCTATGTTGTTCAATTGTTGATGCCGAATCATATTGGCCTGTCTATCGTGGTGGCGATACCGGCCGCCTTTATTGTTTCCGGGCTGGTGGGGATCGCGATCGAGCGAAGCGTAATTCGCCATCTTTATGGCCGACCGCTGGAAACATTGCTGGCGACTTTCGGGGTGAGTCTGATTCTGCAGCAGGCCGTGCGTTCGATTTTTTCACCCCTGAATCGCAGTGTGGAAACGCCGCAGTGGATGTCCGGCGCATGGCATATCAATGAAGTGCTGGCGCTGACCTGGAATCGTTTTTATATCATTATTTTCTGTCTTATCGTATTTGTCGCCCTGATCATGGTGATGAAAAAAACGGCCCTGGGTCTACAGGTGCGCGCGGTATCGCAAAACCGGAAAATGGCGCGGGCAATGGGCGTGCGTTCAGAATGGGTGGACGCCTTGACGTTTGGTCTGGGTTCGGGCATCGCCGGACTGGCGGGGGTGGCGTTAAGTTTGCTGACCAACGTCGGCCCCAATCTGGGACAGGCCTATATTATCGATTCCTTTATGGTAGTGGTGTTTGGCGGCGTGGGTAACCTCTGGGGCACACTGGTGGCCGGTATGAGTCTGGGGGTCATCAACAAGGTGCTGGAACCCTGGGCCGGTGCGGTGCTGGCGAAAATTATCGTCCTGATATTTATTATCCTGTTTATTCAGAAACGTCCCAAAGGTTTGTTTCCTCAACGCGGTCGCGCAGCGGAGGATTAAAGAATGACTATGATGAGCATAATGAAAAATGATCGCCCCGGTCTCTGGTTGCTGGCGGCATTGCTGCTGGCCAGTGTGATGGTGCCGCTGTTAAATCTTGTTGTTCCACAAGACAGCGTTTTCCATCTATCAACCTATACCGTGACCCTGCTGGGAAAATATCTGACTTATGCGCTGCTGGCGCTGGCGGCGGATCTGGTCTGGGGCTATCTGGGCATTCTCAGTCTGGGACACGGCGCATTTTTTGCGCTGGGTGGGTATGCGATGGGCATGTATTTGATGCGGCAGATTGGTGAACGCGGCGTTTATGGTGATCCGGTACTGCCGGACTTTATGGTGTTTCTGAACTGGCATGAACTCCCCTGGTTCTGGCATGGCTTTGATCAATTCTGGTTCACCGCATTGATGATTATTCTGGTTCCCGGCGCATTAGCCTATGTTTTTGGTTATCTGGCGTTTCGATCGCGCGTGACCGGCGTCTACCTGTCGATTATCACCCAGGCGATGACCTATGCTCTGATGCTGGCTTTTTTCCGTAACGAAATGGGCTTTGGCGGCAACAACGGTCTGACGGATTTCAAGGATATTCTTGGTTTTGACCTGCGCGCTGACAGCACTCGCATCGGTCTGTTTCTAGCCTCAAGCATAGCGCTGGCCATCGCCTATGTTGTCAGTCGTTATATTGTCAGTTCACGATTGGGGCTGGCCTGTGTGGCCATCCGGGATGCCGAAAGCCGCAGCCGTTTTATTGGTTATCGGGTGGAAAATATCAAGCTCTGGGTGTTTGTTTTTTCCGCGGTTATCGCCGGTGTCGCCGGCGCGCTTTATGTGCCGCAGGTGGGCATTATCAATCCCGGTGAATTCTCACCGTTAAACTCGATTGAGCTGATTATCTGGGTGGCGATCGGTGGTCGCAATACACTGTATGGCGCGATACTCGGCGCATTGCTGGTGAATTACGCTAAGACCTATTTCACTGCAGCGCTGCCGGAGATCTGGCTTTACGCCCTGGGTGCGCTGTTTGTTCTGGTGACGCTTTATTTGCCACGCGGAATTATCGGGCTGCGAAATTTGCGGGGGGCCAAAGCATGAAATCGATTCAGGCCATTCGGGAATTTTCGCGCCGTGATCAGGTATTTGATTTTCTGGTGCAGGCGCAGCCGCCAAGTCTTGATCTTAGCCACAATATTATTCTCTATCTGGAAGGACTGAATAAAAGTTTTGACGGCTTCAAGGCGATAAACGATCTCAATCTATATATCGAAACCGGCGAACTGCGTTGCATCATCGGACCTAATGGCGCAGGCAAATCCACCATGATGGATATGATTACCGGCAAAACCCAACCGGACAGCGGGCAGGCCTGGTTTGGGCAGAAACTTAATCTGTTAAAAATGGATGAACCGGAAATCGCTGAAGCCGGCATCGGTCGTAAATTTCAGAAACCCACCGTGTTTGAAAACCTGAGCGTGGTGCAAAACCTCGAACTGGCGATGGCGCAGGATAAACGTGTATGGCCGTTGTTAACGGCGCGTTTGAGCGGTGAGCAATCCGCATTGATTGATGAGGTGCTGGAGATTATCGGTCTGCAAGAACTGGCGCGCGGTTCGGCGGGGAAACTTTCGCATGGTCAGAAACAGTGGCTGGAAATTGGCATGTTGCTGATGCAAAAACCCGCCTTGCTACTGGTGGATGAACCGGTGGCGGGCATGACGCATCAGGAGATGGAACGCACCGCAGAGTTATTGACATCGCTGGCGGGCAAGCACTCGGTAATCGTCGTGGAGCATGATATGGATTTTGTCCGCTCGATTGCCAACAAAGTTACCGTACTGCATCAGGGTAGCGTGCTGGCTGAAGGTACGATGACGGAAGTGCAGAATGATCCACGCGTCATCGAAGTTTATCTGGGAGAGTAATATGTTAAGCGTTCATGGACTCAATCAGTTTTACGGACAAAGCCATACCTTGTGGGATATTGATCTTGATGTAGCGAAAGGTGAATGCACCTGTCTGATGGGGCGCAATGGCGTCGGCAAGACCACCATGCTCGATTGCATTATGGGCGCCCTGCCGCTGGCTTCAGGAGAGATACGCTATCAGGACAAGGCGCTGCACAGCATGGCGATGGAACAACGAGCGAAACTGGGGATTGGCTATGTGCCGCAGGGGCGGCAGATTTTTTCATTATTGACAGTCGAAGAAAACCTGCAGATCGGTCTTCCCGCCCGCCCCGATCGCGCGCGCAAAATACCGGACTTCATCTATGAGCTGTTCCCCGTATTAAAGGAAATGCGCCATCGTCGCGGCGGCGATCTGTCCGGTGGTCAGCAACAGCAACTGGCGATTGGTCGCGCGCTGGTAATCGATCCGAAACTGTTGATTCTGGATGAACCCACTGAAGGCATTCAACCTAATATTGTCGCGGAAATTGGCGAGGTGATCGGTCGATTAAATCAGGAAATCGGAATGACGGTTTTGCTGGTGGAACAGAAGCTGCATTTTGTAAAAAAAGTGGCCGATCGATTTTATATTCTTGACCGGGGACGCAAGGTGGCGCAGGGTAAGGTGGATGAACTTTCAGATTCACTGGTTAAAGAATACCTGACTGTATGAGTGCAGAGGCGAAGATACAAATGGACGACGAACCCGTCAATGAAGGCTGGCGGGCGCAACTGCAGTTGCGTTTTGAGCAGCAACGTTCGCGCACGGTGATGGCGGATTGCCGTCACTATGGTCCGTTGCGCGTTCAGCGTCCCTTCTACCCTGAGCAGGAGCTCGCCCATGTTTATATTCTCCATCCTCCGGGCGGCGTGGTTGGCGGCGATCAATTAAAGATTGAGCTGCAGGTTGACAGCGCCGCCCGGGTTTTATGCACCACCCCCGGATCGGGAAAATTTTATTTAAGCGCCGGTGACTGGGCCAGACTGGAGCAGCGTCTGCATGTGAAATCAGGCGCGAGTCTGGAATGGCTGCCGCAGGAAAATATTTTATTTGACGGCGCGCGCCTGTATGCGCGAACCAGCATTGTTCTGGAAGACAGTGCACGATTTATTGGTTGGGATATCAACTGTCTTGGGCGACCGTCGCGCCAGGAACGATTTGAGCATGGTGAAGTTGATTCCCGGCTTGCCTTTTATCACAATCAGAAATTAATATTGCTTGAAAATATGCGCGTGCTTGACTCGCAAAGTCTGGATGCGGCGGCAGGTCTGCGTCGCCAGCCACTACAGGGCGCATTGCTGGCTTACCCCTGCGATGAAAAGCAACTCGAGTCTGTACGCGCTCATCTGGCCGAAGATGTATCCTTGTTGTTAAGTGGCGTAACCCTGATCGACGGTCTGCTGGTGTTGCGGCTATTGGGGAATAATGGCGAAATGATGAAACAAAAACTGGTGTCCGTCTGGCGGCTGTTGCGGCCGCTTTTGCTGGAACGGCCCGCCGTTTTACCGCGTATATGGGCGACATAAAAATTTTATACAGGAATAATCTATGGATTTAACTCCGCGAGAAAAAGATAAACTGTTATTGTTTACCGCCGCATTGCTGGCCGAGCGCCGGCTGGCGCGTGGTGTGAAACTCAACCATCCTGAAGCCATCGCCTATATCAGCGCGGCGATTATGGAAGGCGCGCGCGATGGTAAAACCGTAGCCGAACTGATGAATGAAAGCCGCCATATATTAAGCGCCGATCAGGTTATGGACGGGGTGGCGGAAATGATTCATGAAGTGCAGGTCGAGGCGACGTTTCCGGACGGCACTAAACTGGTCACCGTACATCAACCTGTTACTTGAGGAGTAGGCTATGATTCCGGGCGAAATGAAAATCAGCGAGGGTGAGATCGAAATCAATGGCGGGCGCCCGTGCTTAAAACTTGAAGTCGCAAACAGTGGCGATCGGCCGATCCAGATTGGATCCCATTATCATTTTTATGAATCCAATACCGCGTTACAGTTTGAGCGTGAAAAAACGCGCGGTTACCGGCTTAATATTCCCGCCGGAACCGCTGTGCGCTTTGAGCCGGGGCAAAGCCGAACGGTTGAGCTGGTTGCGTATGCCGGCAAACGTGCGATCTATGGCTTTCAGGGAAAAATAATGGGCGCGCTTGATTCTGACATCCCGGAGAAATTGTAATGGCGACTATGAGCCGGCAGGCCTATGCAGAAATGTTCGGCCCCACTACGGGTGATAAACTGCGACTGGCGGATACCGAGCTGTGGATTGAGGTGGAAAAAGATTTCACTGTTTATGGCGATGAAGTCAAGTTCGGCGGCGGCAAGGTGATACGTGATGGCATGGGACAGTCTCAGGCGAAAGCCGATGAGGTGATGGATCTGGTGATCACCAATGCGTTGATCATTGATCACTGGGGCATCGTCAAAGCTGACATTGGCATCAAGCATGGTCGCATTGCGGGAATCGGCAAAGCCGGCAACCCCGATGTACAGGACGCCGTGGATATCCTTATCGGTCCCGGGACGGATGTTATTGGTGGCGAAGGCAAGATTGTAACCGCCGGGGGCATCGACGCGCATATTCATTTTATCTGTCCGCAACAAATTGAAGAAGCATTGGCCTCAGGCATTACAACCATGCTGGGTGGCGGCACCGGCCCTTCAACCGGCACCAATGCCACTACCTGTACCCCTGGCCCCTGGAATATTCAGCGCATGCTGGAAGCCGCCGAAGCTTTTCCAATGAACCTCGGTTTTATGGGGAAGGGCAACGCCAGCCTGCCGGGTTCTTTACAGGAACAGCTCGATGCGGGGGCGATGGGACTAAAATTACACGAAGACTGGGGCACCACGCCGGCAGCGATTCGCAACTGTCTTGGCGTTGCCGAAGACTATGACGTACAGGTTGCGATTCATACCGATACCCTTAACGAGTCCGGTTTTGTCGAGGACACGATGGCCGCCTTTGAAGGACGGACAATACATACCTATCATACCGAAGGCGCGGGCGGCGGACATGCGCCGGATATTATTCGCGCCTGTGGTCTCGATAACGTGTTGCCATCCTCGACCAATCCCACCCGGCCTTATACCGTGAACACGATTGATGAGCATCTGGATATGCTCATGGTCTGTCATCATCTGGATGCGAGCATTGCAGAAGATGTCGCTTTTGCCGAATCACGCATTCGCCGGGAAACCATTGCCGCAGAAGACATCCTGCATGATCTTGGCGCATTTTCGATGATCTCATCCGACTCACAGGCAATGGGTCGCGTTGGCGAGGTCATTACCCGCACCTGGCAGACAGCGCACAAGATGAAAGTACAGCGCGGCGCGCTAAGTGGCGACAATGCGCACAACGACAACAACCGGGTGAAACGTTATGTCGCCAAATACACTATCAACCCGGCGATCGCGCATGGCATTGCCCATGAAGTCGGTTCGGTTGAAGTCGGCAAACTGGCCGATCTGGTATTATGGTCGCCGGCGTTTTTTGGCGTAAAACCTGCCCTGATAGTGAAAGGCGGCATGATTGCGCATGCGTTGATGGGCGATGCCAATGCCTCGATTCCAACACCACAGCCGGTGCATTATCGTCCCATGTTCGGCAGTTTTGGACGGGCATTGAGTTCAACCAGTATGACCTTTATTTCCAGCGCCGCAGCATCAGCGGGCGTGGCGGAACAACTCAAGTTGCAGAAAAATATCGGCGTCGTGAAAAACTGCCGCAATATAAAAAAACAGGATCTGATTCACAATCATTATACTCCGCATATCGAAGTCGATTCACAAACCTATGAAGTGCGCGCTGACGGCGAGCTACTGATCTGTGAACCGGCGGATGTGTTGCCGATGGCGCAACGTTATTTTCTGTTTTAAGCCATGATTGAATTAACGCAACTGCTGGATAAAAATCTTGACGCCGAGGGCAGTTTGACCCTGCCTATCGAACAGCGCGTGCGCAGCCGTCTGCGGGTGAAACTGGATGACGGGCGTGATGCCGGTCTGTTTTTACCCCGGGGCGTCCTGTTGCGCGGGGGAGATCGACTAGGCAGCGAGGACGGATTGATCATCGCCGTTCACGCCGCCGATGAAACCGTGTCAACGGTTCATGCCGATGATCCCACACTGTTGGCGCGCGCCGCCTATCACCTGGGGAATCGCCATGTTCCTCTGCAGGTTGAAACGGGCTGGCTACGCTATCTGCATGATCACGTGCTTGATGACATGCTGCGGCAGATGCAACTTGAAGTTGTTGTTGAACAGGCGCCATTTGAACCGGAGGCCGGCGCCTATCAACAGGCGGCGCACCATCATCACCATCAACATACGCATTCACATAAACACGATTAAGGAGTTTGCCATGAAACACGGGAATAAATTTTTGCTTATGCTAACGGGCGTGTTGTTGTCATCACCGGCGCTGGCGCATAGCAATGATATAAGCAGTGGCCTGCTGGCGGGGTTTATGCATCCACTGACAGGGTTCGATCATCTGCTGGCGCTGATTCTGGCGGGCGTTTTCATCGGTCGCAATGTTTTTACCCGGCAACGGCGGGTTGGCTTTCTGCTGATGTTTTTACTGTCATTAGCGATGGGGGCGGGAGCCGGTCTGGCTCTGGGCGCACAGGCCTGGATCGAAAGCGCCATTCTCTTATCGCTTCCGGTATTCTTCGCTCTGCAATGGTTGAAGCAGACAAATATTACCGCCATGATTATCGGCCTGTTTATGCTGGCTCATGGTTGGGCGCATGGCGTTGAAATGAGTATGATAAACAGCAGTTTCCTGTTTGGCTTCCTGCTAAGTTCAATGTTGGCGATGAGTTTTTCTGTTTTTATCGGCATGCGATTGCGTTCACATTCAATCAGTCATGCATGAATCGATTTTGCCGGGCTTGCGGCTGCTGCAATTATTCAGCCCCAATCTGCCCACCGGCGCCTTTACCTATTCACAGGGCATGGAATGGGCGGTTGAATGTGGCTGGTTGAAAAACGAAAAAGAAACCACTGACTGGCTGCAATCTGTCATGCGCGACAGCCTGCAATATCTGGAACTGCCGCTGCTGATTCGTCTTTATGAAACAGTCAAAAGTCATGATCATCCGGCATTCGAGTACTGGAGCCGATGGCTGTACGCCAGCCGTGAAACCCGTGAACTCAGGCAAGAAGAGAAACAACGGGCGCGCGCCCTGTTCAGCGTATTAACAAAATTACCCGATGCGCATCACTGGCCGGAGTTAACAAGCTGCAAACCCGCGCTTTTGCTAAGTCAGCTTGCCGGTTATGCGCTTGCCGCCTGTCACTGGCATATTGAGTTAATCGACCTGCTTGGCGCTTATTGCTGGAGCTGGCTGGAAAACGCTGTGGCGGTCGCTATAAAACTGGTGCCACTGGGTCAGAGTGAAGGCCAGACTTTATTGTATGATCTTAGCGGCGACACCAGCGGGCTTGTCGAACGCGCCAGCAAACTTGAAGATGACCGCATCGGCGCCAGTAATCCGGCTCTGGCGATTGCCAGTAGTCTGCATGAAACGCAGTACAGCCGTTTATTTAGATCGTAGATCAGGAGAGAGAATGAATCACAAAGCACCTCTACGCATTGGGGTCGGCGGCCCGGTTGGTTCGGGCAAGACCGCGCTGCTGGAACAGTTATGCAAGGCGATGCGTGATGACTACAGTATCGCCGTGGTCACCAATGATATTTATACCCGCGAGGATCAGCGCATCTTAACCGAAGCGCAGGCGCTGGAGGCCGAGCGCATTGTTGGGGTGGAAACCGGGGGCTGTCCACACACGGCGATTCGTGAAGACGCCTCGATGAATCTGGCTGCGGTTGAAGATCTGTCACAACAGTTTTCTGATCTGGATATTATTTTTATAGAAAGTGGCGGTGACAATCTCAGCGCCACCTTCAGCCCCGAGCTGGCTGATTTAACTATCTATGTGATTGATGTCGCCTCGGGTGAGAAGATTCCACGTAAAGGCGGACCCGGTATCACCAAATCCGGTTTACTGGTCATCAATAAAATTGATCTCGCTGAACATGTCGGTGCATCACTTGACGTAATGGATACGGATACTCGACGGATGCGGGGCGATAAACCGTTTGTTTTTACGCAGTTGAAAAGTCAGGAAGGGCTGGAAACGGTGATTGAATTTATCAGGCAGGAAGGTATGTTGTGAGATTAGCGAATATTCATACCGGGTTATGCAGGCAAACCGTAGCTGACTAACATATAGCGTGATGCCTGTTTGAGGATCACATCACATATTACTAAAGCCATATAGAAAAACGTTTTTTCCTGGTTAAAATATCACATTAAGAATGAGTACAAAGATACTCACGCCGCTATTGAATAATAAAAATACCAGAGGAAAACAATAAAAAACAATATGTTACGACTGTCAATTGCGGCGTGCACCCAGGGTGCAGCAGTGAGCCAGCAAGCTATTCCAAAAATAATCCCGAAATAGCCTCCGGGTCGATTTGACCCTCACAGGACATTCCTGTCTCACCTCCGATAACGATGACAGCGCCCGTTTGGGCATGCAGGACATCTTGATATCTGGGGTAGGCAACTCTCTCCGTAGCGTCAAGGTTAATTCAGTTATTCGATATCTTGAACAAAACTAATGGAGAACGAAAAATGAAGAAGCAACCATTAATCCTCGCATTACACCATGTACGAGGGGCGGGCATTCACGTCCGCCCCCTTGGTTGTTTGCGCCTCATTTCAATCTTTCAAGGAATAAAAACATGAATTCTAAGAAAGTGACGGAGGGATTTGCAATCAAACAATAGTGAAGACCTCCTGTTGCGGAGATTTTCGCTGTTATGAAAAAGCACAAAACGATTCTAACGTTAATAAAACACCTAAATGTAAATAAAGGGAGAAAAGTAGTGAAGAAACAAAGTTTAAAAGTAGCGATCAGTGTCTGTTTAATCAGTCTGGGTTTGGCTGGCAGTGCGGACGCAGCCTTAGTGTCTCGTCTGGGTGGGCAAGCCTATTATGATACTGTGGCCGACCTGACTTGGCTAGCGGATGCGAACTATGCACAAACAAGTGGCTATGATGCAGATGGTCTTATGACCTGGCAACAAGCGAATGACTGGGCAGCACAGTTAACCGTTGGTGGCGTGAGTGGTTGGCGTTTACCTGACACGATTGATACCGGAACACCAGGTTGTAACTATTCAAACACAGGTGGCACAGACTGTGGTTATAACGTTGATACCACAACCGGTGAGTTGGCTAATTTATATTACAATGTATTGGGCAACTTGGCTTTTTACGATACAAGCGGTAATCCCGCTCAAGCAGGTTGGGGCTTACAAAACACGGGGCCATTTAGTAACGTTCAGTCCTATTACTATTGGTCCGCTACGGAGTACGCGCCGAATCGTAACGACGCGTGGGGCTTCTATATGGGCACTGGCTACCAGAGCTACCCCAATAAGGATCTCAGCTATTATGGTTGGGCCGTACAGTCCGGTGATGTTAGCGCGGTGCCAGTGCCTGCAGCAGTGTGGTTGTTTGGCAGTGGCCTGCTGGGCTTGCTGGGTATCGCAAAGCGCAAGCGTTTATCTTAACGCTTCGGTGATTCGAGTGATTAGGTTCTTTCAGGTGTCTGAGGTGCGACAAAACAAGGCCTGTGCATTGGGTTTTTCACTCTGTGTGATGGGTGCACAGCAGAATTGAGTCTGAACCTTGACGTATTTTTACAAATAAAGCGGACTTTTAAAAAAACCGTTATTGTTCTGTGAAGTAAACACAGCTCATTGTAATCTTGGGTAAATACAAACTAAAGGAAAATAAAAATGTCTTTTCAATCAAAATTAACATATCTATCAGCAACGCATAACCAATCTGGCAGTATGAAACGCTATGTTTCTGTTCTGACCCTGATATCCGGTGTGCTTGCAGCAAGCTCTTCTTCTGCTGCACTGCTGGTTTTTAATGACCGTAGTGCCTGGCAAACAGCAGCAGGAGGGGCGGGTGATTTATTTGAAAATTTCGATTCCAAAACCATAGATGAAGTGTATGGCATGGCGACGCCGGTTACAGAGGGTTTTATCACGTGGTCAGTCGATGGTGGCTCTGATGATAGCTGGAGAATTGATGCGCCTCCAGCTACGTTTGGTTCAATACCGAGCGTGAATGGCTCAACATATGTTACCACATTGGCTTTTGAAACTAATTCCGGCTTTGGTGACACAATGGCTACGTTTTCGTCTATCAGAGCGCTGGGTTTCGATTATGCAGGCGCCAGTTATAGCTCTACGAATACCAACATCACTCTTACAACCAGTAACGGTGACACTGTATCTGTTGAAGCTCTTTCATCCGGCAACAGTTTTGTTGGTTTGCTGTACACCGAAGGTGAGACATTCAATTCGCTGCGGTGGGATGCATTAAGCCTGGACGCAAATGGTAGTGGACAAATAGCCATGGGGGTTGATAATGTGGAAGCATTTTCCGTAAGTGCTGTCCCTGTACCTGCTGCAGCCTGGCTCTTCGGAACCGGTCTTCTGGGATTGATTAGCATAGCAAAACGCAAGAAAGCGTAATCAACTAAACATCCGTGTTCTTGGAACACGGATGTTTGGTAACAATTGCGTTTGTTTTTTTGAATATTGGCTTATATTAACATCTGAAAGGGGACAGATTTATTTTCTCCTATATTTAAGCCCTCGGCTTTGCTTGATGGCGCATTGACATAATGGGAAACAGAAATGAGAAAAACATCAACAAAAATACCTCGTGCAAATCTGCCAATGGTTTCAGGCGCCCTGATCGCGTCGGCTATATTGTTTGTCGGCATGCAGACATCCGTTCAGGCCGTGGAGTTATCGATTACGCAAAACCCGGGCAATAGAACCTTCTCAGGTTCAGTAGAAAATTTCAGCGACACATTTATAGTAAACAGATATGCGCTGCCTTATACCCTGGATCTTACTACCACCTATTTGCGCAGCGATTTTGTATCGAAATACTATATCACCACATTCGGCAGCGATGCGGGGGCTATTCGGCCAGTTTCAATGACAGCTGAGACAGTCGGCTTTTTCGATGCCAGTGCTGGCGATTTCTATGCCGCAACCAATAGCACTGCAAACGGCATAATTACCCACAACGGCTCGATTTATGCGGAAAACGGTTTTTCGCTCGAAAGCGGTATCAATCCCAGCTGGAGTTATGGCGACCCCAACGCTGATCTTGGCAGCGCCGTGGTAACCATTTCTCAGGAAGTGAAACAGTATTATGACGCCGATCCGGATTCCTGGCTTTATAATGCCGCAGATTTTTTCAATGATGTTTCTAAAGATGGTTTTTATAATGCTATTCGTTCCAAAGGGCGTGATTTAATTCAGTCGAACCACTGGCTTAATGATAATGGTAAAAAGCTTTTTCTGCGTGTGCCTGATCGAGCCATAGGTGGCGTACGCGGCTCAATCGATACCAAAGGAACGTCTATTTTTACCGCCTCCCCCGGAAACCTTGTTTATGATCTCACCTTTGGCGATGATCCAACCCTCACTCTGCCGTTTGCTTTCGGCGACAATAAGGATGATGCCACGCTGGAGATTTTCTTTAACGATACGCTGTTAGCGTCCGTTGATGGCGTTGATTATGAGCTTGACGAACTTTCTTTTGTCGATGTTGATATCAGCAGTTATGCCGGGATGACGGGTGAATTGAACTTTGTGCTGAATACCACCGGAACGCAAAGCGCCAATGTCTTTATCCCCGAATCACTTGCCACTGTGCCGGTGCCGGCCGCCGTGTGGTTGTTCGGTTCAGGGCTTATCGGTTTAGTCGGTGTGTCTAGGCGTAAGCGCAGAATTCATAATATAGCTGAGTAATTAGAAGGCATGGGGATGACCCATGCTTTTTTTAAGGAAACTCTGATTAATTCCGTTCATCCTGAGCTTGTCGAAGGGGGAACCATATAACATTATGATTTTACAATGCTTAGCGTTCATGGTTCGACAGGCTCACCACGAACGGCGGAATTAATCAGAGCTTCCTTAACTAAATACACGAATGAATATCCGAAAATATTTACTTATTCGATCTCAATTAAGGCTTCATCCGGGGTGACGCTTTCGCCTTTGATGACGTTGATAGTTTTTATTGTTCCGCTGACCGGCGCCTGTACTTCGGTTTCCATTTTCATGGCTTCGGTAATTAATACCGGATCACCGGCTTTGACCTGATCGCCAACCTCAACCAGCACCTCGACAATGATGCCGGGCATGGAGGTGGTGACATCGCCGGGTTTTGATGCGCGTGGGCGCTTGCCGGTGAAATGGTGAGGCTCTTCGCTGCTTTCACCAAGGTTTATTTCATCCAGCGCTTCCAGCATCAGTTCTTCAGGGACGCCATCAACACTCAGATAGTAGGGCCGCTGGTGTTGTTTGGGATAACCGGTGCCGGTGATCTTGATGTGATAGGTTTCACCGTGCATGGTGATGTTAAATTCGGTGGCGGCGCGGCGATTACAAATTTCGGCATCGGCCGGTTCCAGTGCTTCGGGGATCAAACTGTTGTTATTGCGTTGTTCAAGAAAGTCTTTGCCGATGTCCGGGAACATGGCATAGGTCAGCACGTCTTCATCGGTATGCGCCGTGGCGCCGATCTCTTTTTTTAATTTTTCCATTTCCGGTTTGAGCAAATCAGCGGGACGACAGTCAATCACATCTTCATTGCCAATCGCCATGTGTTGAACCTGCGGACTGATTTTTCCAAGTGCTTTTCCGTAGCGGCCCTGCAGGTAGAGTTTGACTTCATTGGTAATGGTTTTATAACGCTCACCGGCGAGGATATTCATCACCGCCTGCGTGCCGACAATTTGTGAAGTCGGCGTGACCAGTGGCGGATAACCCAGTTCTTTGCGCACCTGCGGAATTTCTTTTAACACCTCGTTCATTTTGGCTAAGGCGCCCTGTTCACTGAGCTGGTGAGATAGATTGGAAATCATACCGCCGGGCACCTGATTCACCTGCACCCGGGTATCCAGTCCCGTGTATTCGCTTTCAAACTGATGATATTTTTTTCGCACCTCATAAAAATAAAAACCGATTTCCTGCAGCAGCGGCAAATCCAGCCCGGAATCATAATCCGTGTTTTTAAAGGCGGCGACCATGCTTTCGGTTGGCGGATGCGAGGTGCCGCCGGAAAAAGAGGAGATGGCGGTGTCGATGCCACTGGCGCCGTTTTCAACGGCAGTGTAATGACACATGCTGGCCAGTCCGGCGGTGGCGTGGCAGTGCAGGTGAACCGGAACATTTAGCGTCTCAACCAGCGAACTGACCAGTTCGGCGGTAACATGCGGGGTGAGCAGACCGGCCATGTCCTTGATCGCAATGCTGTCGCAGCCCAGTGATTCCATTTCTTTGGCCAGTTCAACGAAGTGCGCCAGCGTGTGCACCGGTGAGGTGGTGTAACAGATCGCGCCTTGCGCATGTTTGTTGGCGTTTTTCACCGCCTCGATTGAAACCCGCAGATTGCGCACATCATTCATGGCGTCGAAAATGCGAAAAATATCCATCCCGTTGTCGGCGCTGCGTTGCACAAACGCGCGCACGACATCATCAGAATAATGCCGGTAGCCAAGCAGGTTCTGTCCGCGCAATAGCATTTGCAGTTTTGTATTCGGCAGCGCCTCACGCAGTTTGCGCAACCGCTCCCAGGGATCTTCCTTGAGAAAACGAATGCAGGCGTCGAAGGTAGCGCCGCCCCACATTTCCAGCGACCAGAAACCGGCTTTGTCCAGCTTTTCGCAGACAGGCAACATGTCATCGATGCGCATGCGAGTGGCAATCAGCGACTGGTGGGCGTCACGCAGAACGGTTTCAGTAATTTTGATCGGTGGCATGAGTGTCGTTTCCCAGGATTTGAAAATCGTTATTTAACGCAGAGAACGCAGAGGTGCGAAGACGCAAAGGTTTTTATGACAGAAACTACGCTATGTGATTTATTTGTATTTTTC
>WFVC01000200.1 GCA_015491815.1 Gammaproteobacteria bacterium
CTCTCCCGGGGGGAGAGGGAGCTAGTTCGGTGGCAACCCACAAATTTTCCTGAAGAGCCAAATAATTTTTTTCTCTGCGCCTCCGCGTCTCTGCGTCCTCTGCGTTTTCAATGCGACATCTGAAATGAGCACACCACTACGCTCTACCCCACCTCCGAATCTGTAGTATCATCGCGTTTTCATTTAAGCCCGATCAATCCAGAGACGATACCCATGCTGCAATTGCGAGGCGGTTCTGCGTTATCCGCATTTCGACTGAATAAACTGTTAACGATTCTGCAGGCGGAGGCGCCGGTGGTGCAGAATCTCCATGCTGAATTTATCCATTTCGCCAATCTCGATCGCGCACTGGATGAAAATGAATTAGACACCCTGCAGCAGTTGCTCAATTATGCGCCCGAGCAGACCGGGGCGAATAAGATCCCCTATTTTCGTCAGTATCTGGTCACGCCCCGGCCGGGCACCATTTCCCCCTGGTCGAGCAAGGCCACCGATATCGCCCACAATTGCGGTCTGGCGGCGGTGCAGCGACTGGAACGCGGGGTGATCTATGGCCTGAGTTTGAACAACCCCCTGAGTGAAGACGAGGAGGCGGCGATTCGCGGGCGCTTACATGATCGCATGACCGAGTCCGTCTTTGATGAGATCGAGGATGCGGCTGCGCTGTTCAGCCACGCCGAACCTGCGCCGCTGGCGGTGGTGGATATTCTCGGCGGTGGCGCTGAGGCTTTGCGGGTGGCCAATCGGGAATTGGGGCTGGCGCTGGCGGACGATGAAATTGATTATCTGCTGGAAAATTTCCAGATGCTGGGCCGCAATCCCACCGACGTTGAACTGATGATGTTCGCGCAGGCCAATTCCGAACATTGTCGGCACAAGATTTTCAACGCCGACTGGATCATCGACGGCAAAAAACAGCCTCACACCCTGTTTGGCATGATTCGCAACACCCATGATCAGCATCCTGACGGCGTGCTTTCCGCTTACAGCGACAATTCGGCGGTGATCGAAGGCTTCGAGGGCGCGCGTTTTCATCCCGAGCCGGGAAGCGGCGAATACCGGGCGCATGCCCAGCCGGTGCAGATTCTGATGAAAGTGGAAACCCACAATCATCCGACCGCGATTGCGCCGTTTCCCGGCGCGGCCACCGGCTCCGGTGGCGAGATCCGCGACGAAGGCGCGACCGGGCGCGGTTCCAAACCCAAGGCCGGGCTGTGCGGTTTTTCGGTCTCCAATCTGCAATTGCCGGATCTGCCCCAGCCCTGGGAAAGCGATCATGGTCGTCCGGGGCGTATTGCTTCGGCCTGCGAGATCATGCTCGACGGGCCGATTGGCGCGGCGGCGTTTAACAATGAATTTGGCCGGCCTAATCTATGTGGCTATTTCCGTACCTATGAGGAAAAAGTGGCTTCAAGCGCCGGTGAAGAAGTGCGCGGCTACCACAAGCCGATCATGCTTGCCGGCGGGGTGGGCAATATCCGTGATGACCATGTGCAGAAAAATGATATTCCGCCGGGCGCGCAGATTATCGTCCTCGGCGGCCCGGCCATGTTGATCGGTCTCGGTGGCGGCGCGGCCTCAAGCATGTCCACCGGCGAGAGTTGTGAGGATCTGGATTTCGCCTCGGTGCAACGCGGCAATCCGGAAATGCAGCGCCGGGCGCAGGAAGTCATCGACGCCTGCTGGCAGATGGGCGAGAACAACCCCATCATCAGTATTCACGATGTCGGTGCGGGCGGCATTTCCAACGCCCTGCCGGAACTGGTGCATGACAGCGGCCGGGGTGGGCAGTTCGAGTTGCGCGCCGTGCCCAATGATGAGCCGGGCATGTCGCCGATGGCGATCTGGAGTTGTGAAGCGCAGGAACGCTACGTGATGGCGGTGAGCATGGACGATCTGGATCGCTTTGCCGCGCTTTGCGCGCGCGAGCGCTGTCCCTTCGCGGTAGTGGGCGAGGCCACCGAGGAAGAGCATCTAGTGCTGGGCGATGCCCATTTCGATAACGTGCCGATCAACATGCCGATGGAAGTGCTGCTCGGCAAGCCGCCGAAAATGCTGCGCGATGTCAAACATCATTCGTTTAAGAAAACAGAATTTAACACCGAGGGCATCAAACTGGCGGAGGCGGCCACGCGCATTCTGTCCCTGCCCACGGTGGCGGCCAAAGGCTTTTTAATCACCATCGGCGATCGCAGCATCACCGGCATGGTGGCGCGTGATCAAATGGTTGGCCCCTGGCAGACGCCGGTAGCCGATGTGGCGGTCACCGCCACCGACTTTGAACACGTGACCGGCGAGGCGATGGCGATGGGCGAACGCACACCGGTGGCGCTGTTGCATCACGCGGCTTCCGCGCGAATGGCGGTGGGCGAGGCGCTGACCAATCTTGCCGCGGCGAAAATTGAAGACATCGGCCGCATCGTGCTCTCCGCCAACTGGATGGCCCCGGCCGGTCATCCCGGCGAAGACGCCGGGCTGTATGATGCGGTCAAGGCGGTGGGGCTGGAACTGTGCCCGGCGCTGGGCATTGCTATTCCGGTGGGCAAGGATTCCATGTCCATGAAAACGGTCTGGGAGGAAGATGGCGAACAGAAAAGCGTGACCGCGCCGCTGTCGCTGATTATTTCCGCCTTTGCGCCGGTGACGGATGTGCGTAAAACCCTGACCCCGCAATTGCGCAGCGATTGCGGTGATACCGATTTGATCCTGATTGATCTGGGCAAGGGCCATAACCGTCTGGGCGGGTCCTGTCTGGCGCAGGTTTACAAACAGCTGGGTCATCATCCGGCCGATCTGGATGATCCGAACAGTGTCAAACATTTCTTTGACACCATTCAGTTATTAAACGAAAAAGATTTACTGCTGGCCTATCATGATCGCAGTGACGGCGGCCTGTTTGCGACGCTCTGCGAAATGGCCTTTGCCGGGCATACTGGCTTGCGCATTCAGCTGGATGATCTGGGTGAGGATAAACTTGCCGCGTTGTTCAATGAAGAGCTGGGTGCGGTGATTCAGGTGCGTCATTGCGATACCGATGAGGTGATGGGCTGGCTGCGTGATGCCGGACTCAAACACCACAGCCATGTGATCGGAACGCTGGCGGACGATGATCGTATTGTTTTCACGGATGATAAGGAAGAGATTTTAGCGGCGAATCGAATTGACTGGCAGCGTTGCTGGCAACAGACTTCATTCCAGATGCAATGCCTGCGCGATAACCCGGACTGCGCCAAAGAAGAATTTGATGCGCTGCTGGATGCCGATGATCCGGGCCTGAATGTCAGTCTGAGTTTTGATCCGGATGAGGATGTCGCCGCGCCCTATTTGAATTTAAACGCGCAACCGCGTGTCGCCATCCTGCGCGAGCAGGGCGTCAATGGTCAGATCGAAATGGCGGCGGCTTTTGATCGCGCGGGTTTTTCCGCTGTCGATGTGCACATGAGCGATATCATCAGCGGTCGTATCCATCTTAATGATTTTATGGGGCTGGTGGCCTGCGGCGGTTTTTCCTATGGCGACGTGCTTGGCGCCGGCGGCGGCTGGGCGCGCTCGGTGTTGTTCAACGCGCAGGCGCGGGATCAGTTCGAAGCCTTTTTTAATCGCCCGGACAGTTTCGGACTGGGTGTCTGTAACGGTTGCCAGATGTTGTCACATTTGAAAGATCTGATCCCCGGCGCCGCCCACTGGCCGCGTTTTGAACGCAACCTGTCTGAACAGTTCGAGGCGCGTTTCTCGCTGGTCGAAGTACAGGACTCGCCTTCGGTTCTGTTGCAGGGCATGGCCGGTTCGCGCATGCCGGTGGCGGTCGCGCATGGCGAAGGCCGGGCGGAATTTGCCGATGCAAAAATTAATTCCGAACTGGTCAGCCTGCGTTATGTCGATCATTATGGGCGGACGACTGAGCGCTACCCCTTCAATCCCAACGGTTCACCGCAGGGCGTGACCGGCCTGTGCAACGAAGATGGCCGCTTCACCATCATGATGCCCCATCCCGAACGCGTGTTCCGCACGCTGCAGAATTCCTGGCATCCCGATGAATGGGGCGAAGACGGGCCGTGGATGCGGCTGTTCCGCAACGCACGCGCGTGGGTGGGGTAATGTTTTTCAACGCAAAGACGCAAAGGCGCGAAGGGCGCAAAGTTTTGTTAATTGTGTATTATTTGCAGCAGAGTTGCCGCGTAACCTTTACCCTGTTTTGTGCCGGATCATTGCGTATATCTTTGCGTGCTTCGCGCCTTTGCGTCTTTGCGTTTGATTTTAAAACTCCATGACCTGCGCACTCTCGATTAAAAACCTGACCAAGACTTACGCCAGTGGCGTCGAGGCGCTCAAGGGCGTGGATCTGTCGGTGGAGCAAGGCGACTTCTTCGCCTTGCTGGGACCCAATGGCGCGGGCAAGTCCACCACCATCGGCATCATCACTTCGCTGGTGAATATTGGCGGCGGTAGCGTCGAGGTCTTCGGCCATGACATTGTACGCGACAAGGAGGCGGCGAAGAGTTGCATCGGTCTGGTGCCACAGGAATTCAATTTTAATCAGTTTGAACCGCTGATCGAAATCGTGGCCAATCAGGCCGGTTATTATGGCATCGAACGCAAACGGGCCTATATCCATGCAGAAAAATATCTGAAAAAATTATCGCTATGGGATAAGCGGCATGAGATGGCGCGGGATCTGTCCGGCGGCATGAAACGCCGCTTGCTGATCGCCCGGGCGCTGGTGCATGAACCCCGCCTGCTGATTCTGGATGAACCGACCGCCGGCGTGGATATCGAAATCCGCCGGCAAATGTGGGACTTCCTGCGTGAGATTAACGCACAGGGCACGACCATTATTCTTACTACCCACTATCTGGAAGAAGCTGAACAACTGTGTCGCAATATCGCCATCATCAACAAGGGCTGCACGATTGAAAGTTCGGCGATGAAAGATCTGCTGCTGAAACTGCATGAAGAAACTTTCATTCTCGATCTGCGTGAACCGCTGTCTGAGCTGCAAGCCATCCCCGGTTATAAAATCACACAGATTGATAAGACAACCCTGCAGGCGCATATTTCCCGCGAGCAAAGCATTAATGAACTCTATGCGGAACTCACTCGCCGGGATATCTGTGTCCTGAGTATGCGCAACAAAAGCAACCGGCTGGAAGAACTGTTCCTGCAATTAACCGGCAATGGCGAGGCGGCATGAATCTTCACGAACAGTTCACCGCATTTAAAACTTTGCTGACCAAAGAAGTGTTGCGCTTTATGCGCATCTGGGTGCAGACGGTTTTGCCAGCGGCGATTACTACCGGCCTGTATTTTGTTATTTTCGGCAAGATGATCGGTTCGCAGCTCAATGACATCAGCGGTTATTCCTACATGGACTATATCGTCCCCGGTATTATTCTCATGGCGATCATCAATAATTCCTACGCCAATGTGGTATCGTCATTTTACAGCGCCAAGTTCCAGCATCATGTAGAAGAGATGCTGGTCTCGCCGATGCCGAATTATTTGATTCTGCTGGGTTTTGTCGGGGGCGGGGTGCTGCGGGGATTGGTCGTCGGTCTGGCGGTAACTGCAGTATCGTTGTTTTTTACCGAACCGGGGACATTTAATATCGCCATCACGCTGGTGGTCGTCATACTGACGGCGGTTCTGTTTTCTCTGGCGGGTTTTCTCAATGCGGTGTTTGCCAATAGCTTCGACGATATTTCTATCATCCCGACTTTTGTGCTCGCACCGCTCACCTACCTTGGCGGCATTTTTTATTCTATCGATATGCTGCCCGAGTTCTGGCAACAGGTATCCCTGCTGAACCCGATCATGTACATGATCAACGCCATGCGCTATGGCATGCTCGGCGTCTCGGATATCGACGTCAGTCATGCCCTGCTTATGATTATTTTATTTGTTGCGGTTCTGTTTGCTTTTAGCCTGTATTTGCTGAACAAGGGCGTAGGCATACGCAGTTAAATTCTACGTGGGCGCACAAAACGCGCCCAGCCTACTGGACTGTGTATAAAAACGCTGCGTTTCCACACGAAACCTATATTCGGCCTCTGAACACACCCTTATAAAGCCCCAACGCTACGAACCAGGCGATAAAAGCCGACCAGATATCATGCGAGATAAAATGCGCGCCACGCACCCATTGACCGTAACTATAGAGGCTGCCAAGCACCAGCGCGAAACCAAGTCCGGCGACGGCCCATCGCCGGTTTTTATCCCGAAACAGAAAATATAAAAACAGCAGAGAAAATGCGCCGGAGGAATGGCCGCCGGGAAAACAGCGGCCGATATCGATGTCATCGGGCTTGTTACTGAATATATGCACATAGGGTCGGTTGCCGTTATACATGGCCAGATCCCAGGGGCAGTCCACATTGCTGTATTTCTTGCCCAGGAACACCAGTCCGGTAGTCAGAACAATACTGAGCAGGGCATAGCCGCAGGCGCGGCGATAAGGGCGCAAGTGCTTTGAAACCCAGGAAAGTATAAATCCGAGTAGTGAGAAGATCGCGATCAGGGCGATGAAGTCCCGCCCGGTTTTGTGCAGTAATTGATTCGCCCACCAGCTTTCCCCGGCGAACCAGCGATGGTTTTCAAAGTCAAAAAACCGGTTCGCCAGTTGCACATCGAAGTTGCTGAATTCGAGCAGAATGGTGGTAATGAAAAGCAGAGCCGCCGGCAGGGCGGCGTGAGTGAGCCAGAAACGCATAATTGTCAGTCAGAATACAGGGTTGTTTTTATTGCCCTCCATCATGACCTGATTCAGCCCAGCGATTCAAGTGATTTTTAAAGGCGATGTCGGCGCTCTGATAATAAGTAATCGCCTCGGTTAGTTCGGTTTCATTTACAGCTATGGGGGTAGTGGTGTTATTTTTAAAATCGACCTGATAAGCGCTGACTTCTTTTCGGGGGGAAAGAATGGTCAGGTGGCTATTCTTCATATAGCCGAGTTTCTGGTAGTTGCCAATGAAGGCGCGTTCCTGATCCGGGTGGGTGTGAAAAATATCGCGGCCATAGAATTTACTGTCATAGCTGAAGTTCAACAGTCCCAGCAGAGTCGGCGCGACATCGATCTGGCTGGCCAGGGTGTTGACGGTTTGTGGCGGAATATGCGCAGGCGAATAAATCAGAAAAGGAATAAGATATTTATTGAATTGCAGTTCAGCTTCCCCGGCGCTGCTGGCGCAGTGATCGGCGACAATGATAAAGACAGAATCGTTGAACCAGGGTTTTTCCCGAGCCTGTTCAATAAAACGACCAATGGCATAGTCGGTATATTTGACCCCGCCTTCACGGCTCTCGTGGGAAGGGATGTCAATGCGGCCATCCGGATAGGTGAAAGGCCGGTGGTTGGAGGTGGTCATGATAAAGTTGAAAAATTTCTTCCCCTGCGCAAAGGACTTGTCCATATCTTTTAGAGCGCGGTTAAATAAATCTTCATCAGAGACCCCCCAGATATTAGCGAACTGAATTTCCCCGTCTTCCATATCGGTGCGATCAACGATGTCAAAACCGTTGTGTCCGAAAAAATAATTCATGTTGTCGAAGTAGCCGTAACCGCCGTAGGTAAAGCGGGTGTCATAGCCCCGCGAGCGAAAAATCTGGCCGATGGAAAACATGTTTTCATTATTGGGGCGTTTGACAATCGAGCGGCCGGGCGTCGGTGGAACCGATAACGACAGGGCTTCGAGTCCGCGCACGGTGCGGGTGCCGGTGGCGTAAAGACGGGTAAAGTTGAGACTCTCTGCGGCGAGCTTATCCAGTTCCGGACTGAGTCCCTGCTGGTTGCCGTAGTAGCCGAGATAGGAGGCGCTCAGGCTTTCTACTGTGATCCAGATGACATTCAGCGGTTTTTCCGGCCCATCGGCATGGATGCGTCGAGTGATGTTTTCAGGTTTATCTGACAGATAAGTGGCGTTGTCCTGCGCCAGCAGGTGTCTGAGTTCGGGCCAAACCCTGCCTTCATCTTCGGTGCGATAATAACTGGCGTAGTCCAGTTCATTGTTGCGAAAGGCGGAGAAGAAATTATAAATGCCATTGCCGGCCAGCTCATTGATATAACGGTTGCTGGAAACGTGCGACATCGATGCATCGACGAAGAAAAAGGCCAGTAGCGGAATCAACAATATCTGGGTCGCATGGCGCAAGCGGGTGCGAAACGGCATGATGTATTTATGTGTTTCACGTACAGCAGGAAACAATAATAATTTGAGTAGAATGCTGACGACCAGAATGCCGCCGAGGATGGTGTTCAGCGGATACGATTCGCGAATATTGCCGATCAATTCAGAGGTATAAACCAGATAGTCCACGGCGATAAAATTAAAGCGTGAACTGAATTCCTCCCAGAAGAACCACTCCGATACGCCGGAAAAAATCAGGCTGTAAATAACCACCAGAAAAAACGGGTAAATCAGCAGGGTGTGCAGGCGGTGATGATAAATTTTACTCGGCACCAGCAGAGCATAGAGCACCAGTGGAATCGCCAGATAACCGGCGGTAATCACATCCATCAGCAGGCCGGTGACAAACGCCAGGGCAAAATGGCTGATATCGCTGTTGATCATGCCCCAGGATTTTATCGCCAGTACAATACGGGTGATGGTGGCGATACCGATAAAGACAAAAAAGAAAAGATAAACCAGGCCAAAACGACCGCGAATAAAATTAGGCATAAAACTTAGACGTTCCTTAATTTATGTGCGTATCCTTCGCTTTGTAAAAATAAAGTGCTTTTGGGAAGCCCTGATTAACCAGGAGTTTTCTTTTAAATTTTAGCATTGACAGGATTTGCTGTGCCAAATATATGCAGGTGTGACAATGAAAAATGGAATTGTATCCATCGGCGGGTAAATTAATTGTGATATGAAGCTTAAATAACTGAATTTGAAGCAGAGCAGTGAGCTTAAATTTTACTCAACAACCGATCCAGTGCGCGGCTGGAAAGCAGGCGGCGTAAATAGCCAAACAGGTAGGTGGGAAAGGTCACATAATAACGGGGTTTCGGTCGAGGGCTTTCCAGCGCGTGAATGACTTTTTTCAGCACCGCTTCCGGCGGCAGGGTAAAGGGGACAACCGGGCCTTCCGCCCTTAGACGGTTCAGGGTTTTATGATACTGTTCGCGAAAAGGGCTGTGCTCGATGTCGATCCTGTTTTTGAAATGAGCCACGCCGTTGGCGCGAAAGCGGCTTTCAATTGGCCCCGGTTCGATCAGGGAAATATGAATATTGCTGCCTTCCAGTTCCTGCCGCAGGGTGTCGCTTAAACCTTCGAGCGCATATTTGCTGGCGTTGTAGGCGCCGCGGAATTTCAGCGCCACCAGCCCCAGCACCGAGCTGTTCTGAATAATGCGGCCATGCCCCTGTTTGCGCATGACCGGCAGAACCAGACAGGTCAACTCATGCCAGCCGAACAGGTTGGTTTCAAACTGCGCGCGCAGAGTGTCGCGACTGAGATCCTCCACCGCGCCGGGTTGACCATAGGCGCCATTGTTAAACAGCGCATAAAGTTTGCCATCGGTGCGCGCCAGTATTTCATCGACGGCATGCTGGATGGATGCGCTGTCGTCGAGATCCAGCAACAGGCTTTCCAGTCCTTCTTTCTGTAGTCGCGCGACATCTTCGGGCTTGCGGGCAGTGGCGAAGACCCGGTAGCCGCGCGCATGCAAACCACGCGCGACGCACAAGCCGATGCCGCTGGAACAACCGGTGATTAGAATGCTATTCATTTTATGGCTCTGGATTGTGTTTTTTCAACGCAAAGGCATAAAGGCGCAAAGGGCGCAGAGATGTGTAAATGGATTTGAGTCCTGTAATGTGTAAAACAAAAACTTTGCGTTCTCTGCGCCTTTGCGTTGGATTTTCATCAGCTTCTCAGCGCTTCGGCGAGCAAGGGCGCCAGTGGAATCACATTACTGCTATGGGTAATGCTGTCGCTGCTCCAGATATGCTGGACGCCGGCGGCTTTGAGCAACTCGATGGCGTCCGGGGCGAACAGGGCATGGGTGACCAGACAATGCACCGCATGCGCGCCTTTTTCCCGCGCCTGTTCTGCCGCGACGGCGACGGTGTGGCCGCTGCTGATCACGTCATCGACAATGACGATGTCCCGATCCTTGTAATCGGCTTCAGGCAGCGTGACCTGCACATTACGATCCCCGAGACGGATTTTGTCGGCAACCACATAATCGAGTGTGGCGATCCCGGCAATCGCGGCGACCCACTGGCGGGATTCATTATCAGGGCCAAGTAGCAGGGGCTGTAATTGTTCATCGACAAGAAATTGACCCATTGCCGTCGTGGCGCTGAGGTTCAGGGCGTGCTGAATCGGAATGGCCTCATCCAGTCGCTGAATCCGGTGCAGATGGGTATCGACGGTGAGCACCTGATCAAAATGCCGGGCGAGAAAGCGGCCGATAATTTTCTGGCTGACCACTTCACCGGGATGAAAAGCCTTGTCCTGACGCATGTAGCACAGATAGGGCGCCACCAGGGTTAAATGTTGCACACCCTGTTCGCGCGCATTTTCGGCGGCGAGCAGCAGTTCCACCAGCTTGTCATTGGGATGATCCAGACTGCGATGAAAAATGACCCGTTCGGGCAGATTCTGCGGCAGAGTTAACTTGCTTTCACCATCGGGGAAGTGGTGGATGTCGATATCCAGGCAGGGAATATCGAGCGCTTCGGCAAGTTGTTGCGCCTGAGGCCGGGATTCGGGAAAACTAAGCACCAGCATTTAGAACTCCATATAATTTTTGCCAACTTCATCGGCCTTGCCGATTCGGTAGCCGCTGTCGTGTTCCGCGCGTGTGCGGGCGAAGTTGAAGTCGGCGGGAAATTCAGCCTGAATGCGATACAGGGGGTCGCCCTGTTCGACTTCATCACCGAGTTTTTTGTACAGATCGACGCCGGCATTGAGATCCATGGGCGCGCCGGCCAGTCGCGCGATGCGCGTCAGCTGATAATTATCAATGGCCGTGACCACGCCTTTTTGCGCGGCGCAGATATCGACCGTCAGCGGGGCGGTAAAGGGCACGCTCCGGCTTGCGCCCTGCGCCTCGATAATCGCCTCCATTTTTTTCAGCGCGCGACCGCTTTCGAGGATATCGCGGGCAAGATGGAAGCCCTGTCCTCCGCGCACATCGGGATCAAATTCAAGAATGCGACCGGCCAGATACAGGGCTTTTTCGCGCAAATCATCCGGGGCGTGGGCTTCATTTTTCAGCACCTGCATGACGTCGCGGGCCTCCAGCGCCGGGCCGATGCCACGACCGATGGGCTGGCTGCCGTTGCTGATTACCACTTCCAGATGCAGGCCGAGCCGGTCACCGATAAATTCGAATAACTTGCGCAGGCGCAGCGCCTGATTCATGTGCCGGACCTTGGCGGTGGGGCCGACCGGAATGTCGAGCAGCAAATGGGTGGCGCCGGCGGCCAGCTTTTTTGACAGAATGGAGGCGATCATCTGGCCTTCCGAGTCGATGCCCAGCGGCCGTTCCACCGAGATCAGAATATCGTCGGCGGGCGCCAGATGGGCATTGCCACCCCAGGTCAGGCAGGCGCCGGTTTTACGCACGACCTTGTGCATTTGTTCCGGTCCCAGATCCACTTTGGCGAGCACGCTCATGGTGTCGGCGGTGCCGGCCGGCGAGGTGATGGCGCGGCTGGAGGTCTTGGGAATCAGCAGACCGTGGGCGGCGACGATGGGGACGACCAGCATGGTGGTGCGATTGCCGGGAATGCCGCCGATGCAGTGCTTGTCCGCCACCAGCGTGGCGTCCCAGCGCAGCCGATCGCCGGTCTCGGTCATGGCCCGGGTCAGGGACAGAATCTCCTCCCGATCCAGACCGTTTTGTACTGAGGCCACCAGAAAAGCCGCCATTTCGGTACGGGAATAACGGTTTTCCACAATGTCGCGGGTAATGCTGCGAAATTCATCAATCTGCAGGCGATCGCCGGCGATCTTGCGGCGCACCGCATCCATCGACTGGGGCGGTTCGGTATGCGCAACGCAGACTTTCTGGCCTTCCTGCTGCCCGAGCTGGGCAAAGGCCTGTTCGGAAAGTCCCAGTTCATCGGGACGAACAATGGCGTCGTCATCGGCGACATTGAGAACCGCGTAAATGCGGCTGCCATTGGTGCTGATTTCCACCTTGCTCAGAGCCTGAAAACCCTCGGCGCGGTAAAGTTCGCAATTGCGATTAAGAAACGCGACATTCTCATGGTAGGTGTCGATGGCGACCCGGCGTAGTTTCAGTGGAGCTTTACGGGTATCTTCTGGTTTTCTGGCTGACATGGAACGTCCTGCTGAATAAAATTTAACTGATGAAGCCAAGCGCAATCAGATAGTTATCCTGACCTATACTTGAATATAAGGCAATCACGAAAATTAACGGCAGAGGTTCCTGTGATGAGTAAGCCGAGCGAAGAAGAACGGGCGATTGCGATCAAAAGCGCAAAACTGATGCGGGAAAAAGACAATGATCCCTTTTATCTGGGCAAGACGCTGTTGCATTACCATTATCACCTGCGTTTCCTCGAAGAGGTGAAAAACTGCGCCGAGGCCTATTTGCGCAGTGGTCTGGCGGATGCCGAGCACCGGCGGCTGGTGCAGGCGATTGAGCGCCTGCAGCGGGAAGAAAGTCGCAGCGCAAGCCGGGAAAGGCCGGCGCTTGGACTATAACTGATTGTATACAAAAGAAGATTAGCTTTTTTTGGCAGGGAGGCGGCTAAACGCCTATAATGCGCCGCACGAGCGCGGACTTGATTTTCAGGGCGGCGACCCTATTCAGGTTGGGAACTGTTTGTCGGATTTTAGTATGGGATAAGCTTGGATATGCCAATTTACGAATACGAATGTCAGGCCTGTGGCCATATTCTCGAAGCCATTCAGAAAATGAGTGATGATCCCCGCGTGGATTGTCCTAAATGTCATAAGCCGGAATTAAAAAAACTGGTGTCCGCCGCCGCGTTCCGGCTCAAGGGCAAGGGCTGGTATGAAACCGATTTCAAGACCGGGAAAAAGAAAAATATTGCCGGTGACAAGTCTGCCTCCGGGGAAAAAACTAAACCCGCCGCTTCAGGGGATTGACGCTTAAGTCAAATTTCAGAACATAAAAATTGTGCCGATATATCCGGCACTATGGTAGGACAACACGAGCCCGTTTCACTTCTTTCCATTCGTCAGCTGACCCGGCGCAATATTCTTGCGCTGCTGGTCGTGTTGCTATTATTGATGCTGGGACTCTTTCTGGGGTTGCGCGGTTATCTGTCGGAACAAAACCGGCAAAGCCAGCTCAATCGTCTCGGACTGCAGGCGGAAAACATCACTCATGTTATCCAACTTTATCGGGATGTGGTGGGACAGTTGTCTGAGCAGAGTGTTGTCTCTGATCTGATTCAGTTTGCCGAGGTCGATGAAGCCCACGACTGGGCCAGAAAAACTCAGCGGCTATTGCCGGAAAGTCTGGGACTCGCATTATTCGATGAAGATGGAAAGCTGTTAGGCAATCCCATGCAACTGCGGCTGGGTGAATCGTGTGTGCTGGATATGCATCAGTTTCTCTCCGGTCAGGTTTTACCGGGACCGCGGGTGCATGATAAGGTCAGAAAATTGGCGCATTTCGATATCAGCGAACAGGTGCGCACCAATGAGGGCATTGTCGGCGTTGTTTTCGCCAGTTTCAGCCTGAGCACTATCCAGCGCGTACTCAAGCATATCACCGTAAAAGGTCAGGCCTTAACGGTGTTGTCCTATGATGACCAGGTGATTGCCCACACCGATATATTATCGTCGGCGCATCCCGTCTCTTCTTACACTATTCCCATATCCGGCACCAACTGGCGTTTGTCGGCAGTGATGGAAAAACCGGACTCAAGCTGGATTTTCATTTATATGGGGATGCTTGGTGTTGTACTTATTTTGTTACCAACAATGACCTTTCTGGTATTTTCCCGGAAACTGAGTCGGGTATTTGTCGGTGAAGTGACCGCTATTCAACGCCTGATCCAGTCTCTTTATAGCGGTGGCAATGTGCAGCAGCAGTACCAGCCCCGACTGCAGGAAACGGAGGGTATTTTTACCGGCATCAAAATACTGGCGGATGAAATCAGTCAGTATCAGCAGCGCCTTAAAGAAGAAAGCAAGACGGATGAATTGACCGGTTTGTCCAACCGGCGCGCATTACGCGAAAAAATGCCTTCGCTGATGATGCTGGCGCGGCGTGGGATCAGCGTTTGCGTGGTGGTGCTGGATCTGGATTATTTCAAGTCATTGAACGATCGTTACGGTCATGCGCTGGGCGATCAGGTTTTACAGCAGTTTGCGGCCTGCCTGCGTGACAATACTTATGACATCGATCTCTGTGTGCGTTTGGGGGGGGATGAATTTGTCGTCGCGCTGGTGAAATGTGACATCGAGCAGGTTGAATCCTGGTTTGCGCGTCTGTTGAATGCGTTTTTGCAACAGCAACTCGATGTGCTGGATATTCCTGAAACTCAGTGTTGTTGTCTGAGCGCGGGCGTAGTGATACTGGATAATGCGGACAGGGATATTGATGACATTCTGGAAAAGGCCGACGTTGCGCTGTATCAGGCGAAGAATCAGGGGCGAGGCAAAATTCAGACCTATACGCCTGATTCGTCTGTTGCATAAACGGGGGCGAACGGGAACCGGGATGGCCTAATTTACGCTTCCCCCGTTGACGCCAAACAGGGCAGCCCGTAACATTCCCGCTTTTATCTTGAGCGGGAAATACACATGCGTAGCCATTATTGCGGCGAAGTCAACGAAAGCCATGTCGATCAGGAGGTCACCGTTTGTGGTTGGGCCCATCGTCGGCGTGATCATGGTGGAGTGATTTTCATCGATCTGCGGGATCGGGAAGGTCTGCTGCAGGTAGTCTATGATCCGGATATTCCTGATGTTTTTATGACCGCCGAGAGCGTGCGCAATGAGTTTGTGCTCAAGGTTACCGGTAAGGTGCGGTTGCGCCCCAAAGGCACCGAGAACCCGAACATGCCCACCGGCCAGGTCGAAGTGCTGGGCAAGCAACTGGAAATCCTCAACCGCTCGGAAACCCCGCCTTTCCAGATTGACGATGACGATGTTTCGGAAGAACATCGCCTGCGTTACCGCTACATCGATTTGCGCCGTCCGCACATGTTGCAGCATTTACAACTGCGTTCGAAAGTGGCGATTAATCTGCGCAATTTCCTCGATAGTCACGGTTTCATGGATATCGAGACGCCGATGCTGACCCGCGCCACCCCGGAAGGCGCGCGCGACTATCTGGTGCCCAGCCGCACCCACGAAGGCGCGTTTTTCGCCCTGCCGCAGTCACCGCAGTTGTTCAAACAGTTGCTGATGGTATCCGGCATGGATCGTTATTATCAGGTGGTGCGCTGTTTCCGCGATGAAGATCTGCGCGCCGATCGCCAGCCCGAATTTACCCAGCTCGATATTGAAACCTCCTTCCTCGATGAAGAAGCGATCATGACCATGATGGAAGAAATGATCCGCCACCTGTTCGCCGAGGTTATCGAAGTGCCCCTGCACAACCCTTTCCCGCGCATGAGCTATGCCGAGGCCATGCAACGCTTCGGTTCGGACAAGCCCGATCTGCGCGTGCCGATGGAACTGGTGGATGTCGGCGATCTCATGAGCCAGGTGGAATTCAAGGTCTTCAGCGGCCCGGCCAATGATCCCAAAGGCCGGGTGGCGGCGCTGCGTCTGCCAAAGGGATGTGAGTTGACGCGTAAGGAAATCGACGATTACACCAAATTTGTCGGCATCTACGGCGCGCGGGGGCTGGCTTATATCAAGGTCAACGAGCTGGGCAAAGGCCGGGAGGGTCTGCAATCGCCGATTCTGAAATTCCTGCCCGATGAAGTGGTGGATGCAATTATGCAGCGCACCGGCGCCGAGGATGGCGATCTGGTCTTTTTCGGTGCGGACAAAGCTTCGGTTGTCAATGAAGCGCTGGGCAATCTGCGCGTGAAACTGGGGCACGATCGGGGTCTGCTGGAACACGGCTGGCGGCCGTTGTGGGTGGTGGATTTCCCCATGTTCGAAAGCGAGAGCGGCGAAGCCGGCAGCTGGAGCGCCCTGCATCACCCCTTTACCGCGCCCAAGTGCGAGAATGCGGCCGAGCTGGAAGCCGATGCTGAAAATATGCTTTCCCGCGCCTACGATCTGGTGCTCAATGGCACCGAGGTAGGCGGCGGTTCCATCCGTATTCACAATGCGGATATTCAGGCCAGCGTATTTAAATTGCTGGGCATCGGTGATGAGGAAGCGCGGGACAAGTTTGGCTTCCTGCTCGATGCGCTGAAATACGGTTGTCCGCCACATGGGGGGATTGCATTCGGTCTGGACAGGCTGGTGATGCTGATGGCGGGGGCGCCCTCGATTCGTGATGTAATGGCTTTCCCCAAAACCCAGACGGCGGCCTGCCTGCTGACACAGGCGCCTTCGCCGGTGCACGATGCGCAACTGCGCGAACTGCATATCAAGGTGCGAAAAAAGCCGCAGACGGATAAATAATGAGCAGAAGAAAAGCCTCCGAAATCGGAGGCTTTTTACTTTTGATTAAAGTCATTTCTCATGTCATTCTTTTAGCTGCCGAAATATAAAGGAACCTCTGATTAATTCCGTTCGCCCTGAGCTTGTCGAAGGGTGAATCATATAACATTATGATTTTACAATACTTAGCGTTCATGGTTCGACAGGCTCACCACGAACGGCGGAATTAATCAGAGCTTCCTAAAAAGAGTTATTTTTAACCACAGGAATAACAGGAGTCTCCCGATCAAGCTTTCGACACTCAAGACAGACTGGTTTCTCGGACTGACCGTCACTCTGGTGATTCTCATTTTAGCCAATAGTGGTCTGCTGCAATCGCTGGAAGCGCTGGGTTACGATCTGGGAGTACAATTTTCATCCACCAAGCCGGCCAATCAGGATGTGGTGGTGGTGGCGATCGACGATGCGGCGCTGGAACAACGCGGCGCCTGGCCCTGGCCCCGGGATGTGCTGGCGCAGGCGGTGGATCAGCTTTCCTCGGCGCGCCCCTCGGTGATTGGCATGGCGCTGCCGCTGGATACGGTGCAGACCTATCAGGGACTGGAAGAGCTGCAACAGATCAATCAGATGGTGATTCAGCCCTCGGCGCGGGCCAGCAAATCTCTCAAGCGCAAGCTGCGTCATCTGGAACGGCGCATGGACACGGATCGCACGCTGGCGAACAGCATGAGTCGCGCCGGGCGGGTGGTATTGGCGATTCCTTATTTGCAGGATGCCCGTACAGAACCTGATGAGCAAAAGGCCTTGCCTGATTACCTGAACAAATACACCCTGCGCGATGTGGCGATACCGGAACGTTCAGCGCTGATGCGCTGGCTGCGTCCCGAACTGGTGCCGGTGGCCGGCAAAGTCTACCCGCCGATTGAATCGCTGGCGCGTTACGCCGGTGGAGCCGGGGTGATTAATTTTGGCGGTTACGGGCAAAACGTGGCGCGTAGCCTGCCGCTGGTTTATCGTTATGGCGAGAGTTATCTGCCGTCTTTTACCCTGATGATAACGGCGCGTAATCTACGGCAGTCCGCACGCAGCATCCGCGTGGATCTGGGACACAGTCTGGAACTGGCGGATAAGCGGATAAACACCGACAGCAAATTACAGATTTATCCGCGCTTCTACAAAAGTGAGAATAATAAACCTGCGTTCCAGACATACTCCATCCTCGATGTGCTCAACAATAAAATAAAACGCAGCAGTTTAAACCGTAAAACCATACTCATCGGCCTGACCGCAACCCAGTACGTCAATCCATTGATGACCCCGATTGGCGAATATATGCCGCCGGTAATGGTTGCCGCGCATGCGGTTTCCAGCATGCTCAATGAAGAATTATTCAAGGTTCCGGCCAGCAGCGGCTGGCTGCAATTCGGCGCATTATTCGTCGTCGGCATCTATCTGATGTTTGTGCTGCCGCGCTTTCGTCTGGGCACCGGCATGATTATGAGCGTGCTGTTTGTGGTGCTGCTGTTGAATGTGCATTTCTATAGCATGATTTCACGCGCAACCTGGTTGCCGATGATGGCGCCGCTGCTGGCTCTGTTACTGGGCCACCTGGTGCTGGGAATTAAACACAGCATCGAAGAGCGGGTGAAACGCATTCACAGGGAACTGTCGGATGCGAATCAGGCGCTGGGTCAGTTTTTACATCAGCAGGGACAACTGGATGCAGCGTTTGAAAAATACCGCAGCTGTATTTTGGGCGAATCCCTGTTGAGCAAGCTCTACAATCTGGGGCTGGACTACGAACGCAAACGCCAGTTCAACAAGGCGGTGACCGTATTTCAATACATCGATGCGAATGAACCC
The DNA here is from genome assembly GCA_015491815.1 of Gammaproteobacteria bacterium. Taxonomy (GTDB): domain Bacteria; phylum Pseudomonadota; class Gammaproteobacteria; order UBA6429; family Thiohalophilaceae; genus JAADGZ01. Next base: position 18,382 of record WFVC01000200.1, read on the forward strand.
GGCTATAACGATGTGCATGATCGGCTCGATCGCAACCAGCAGGTTTCCAATCAGATGCTCGGCAAGGGTGGCGCCATGGCGGCGGCGAATAATGTCGATGCAACCATGATGATCAGCAGTCAGGGCGTGGAAAAACCCATGCTTGGCCGTTACAAGGTGGATCGTGAACTGGGGCGTGGGGCGATGGGCATGGTTTTCCTCGGCCATGATCCGAAAATCGGTCGTACGGTCGCGATTAAAACCATGAGTCTGGGACAGGAGTTTGATGCGGATAAGCTGGACGATGTGAAAAAACGCTTTTTCCGCGAGGCGGAAACGGCTGGCCGGCTGAACCATCCCAATATTGTGACTATTTATGATGTCGGCGAAGATCAGGAACTTTCCTATATCGCGATGGATTATTTAAAAGGCGATAATCTGCTGGACTACTGCAAGCCGGATCATTTGCTTCCGGCGGAAGAGGTGTTTAATCTGTTGATTGAGGTGGCGGAAGCGCTTGAATATGCGCATGAGCAGCGCGTCGTGCATCGTGATATCAAACCGGCTAACATTATTTACTGTCGTGAAGAGAAACAGATCACGGTGACGGATTTCGGCGTAGCCTGCCTGACCGATGCCAGCAAGACCAAGACCGGAACGATTCTGGGCAGCCCGTCCTATATGTCACCGGAACAACTGGCGGGGAAAAAAGTCGACGGGCGTTCCGATCTGTTTTCTCTGGGCGTGACCTTCTATCAGTTACTGGCGGGCGAGTTGCCCTTTGTGGCTGATTCACTGGCCAGCCTGATGTATAAAATTGCGAATGAAAAACATCCTGATATACGCATGTTCAAACCTGATCTGCCATCCTGTGTCAGTCAGATTATCAACAAGGCTCTGCATAAGGATGTTGAACGCCGCTTCCAGACGGGCGCGCAGTTTGCCAAGGCGCTGACGCGCTGTCGGGATAGAATGAAAACAAAGAACAAGAAAAAAGCAACGGCGGAAACAAGTAGTGATAAGTGATAACGCAAAACTGGTCATCCACGGACTCTCTGATGTCGGCCTTGTACGCGGGCATAATGAAGACAAGATCGCCTGGGATGAAAACCTCGGCCTGGTATTGCTGGCCGATGGCATGGGTGGGCACAATGCCGGTGAAGTCGCCAGTGAACTGGCGGTGAATTGCATAATTGATTCCCTGCGTGGAGTGTTGATTCCGGATATGGACAAAGCGCTGGATCGTCGCGCGGCCGTGGAAGAAGGCATACGCCATGCGAATAACGAGATCGTACAGGTGGCGATGGAGCGGCAGGAATGCGCGGGCATGGGCACGACGATTGTGCTGTCGCTGTTTTATGATGATTCGGTGATCTTTGCCCATGTTGGGGACTCACGCATCTACCGCTACCGGGATAACGAATTGTTGCAAATTACGACCGATCACTCACTGGTGCAGGAAATGGTCGATAATGGTTATATCAGCGAACAGGAAGCCCTGACTTCGGCCAGTCGTAATCTTATTACCCGGGCGCTGGGCATTGCCGATACGGTCGAAGTTGATGTTATCGAGCGTGACTGCCAGACAAATGATCTATATTTACTATGCTCGGACGGCCTGACAGATTTGGTGACGGATGAAGAAATCAGCGTCATCTTTGAACAGCACAGTCACGGGGACGGGTATTCCGCCAGCGCGCTGGAATCTATTGCGACGTCGCTGGTATCGAGCGCGAATGAAAAAGGCGGCAAAGATAATATTTCTACGGTGCTGGTCACGCGGATGGAAGCCTTTTCAGATGAGCAGGGTATTGATGAGTAAACAGTCAGGGGAATGATTGAAATATGGCAAAAATAATATTAATGCACGATGGCGTCATTGTTCGGGAATATACTCTGGACAAGGAACGCACCACCGTTGGCCGCAAACCACATAATGATATTCAACTGGATGACCCCACCGTCAGTGGTGAACATGCCGCCTTTTTACTGATACAGAATGTTTACATCGAAGATCTAAACAGCACCAACGGCGTCCTGCTCAATGGCAAAAAAGTCAGCAAGCGTCAGCTTGAACACGGCGACATCGTGCGCATCGGTCGCCATGAACTTAAATTTGTAGATGAAAAAGCCAATAGTTTTGAGAGTACGGTCGTGCTTTCTCCCAATCAGGTGACGCCTGAGCCGGAGAAGGACAAACCACGCAATTATGTTGTGATGGTGACGCAGGGGCCGAATAAAGGCAGGACCATTGAACTGACCCGATCTTATACGACCCTGGGGAAACCCGGCGGTCAGGTGGCGGTGATTGCCCGGCGCGGCAGTTCTTATTATATGATGCCCATGGGTGGCAGCGGCGATCATAGTGCGCCGCGTATTAATGGCGACCCCATGTCCGCCAGCAGCGTGCCCCTGAGTGACGGCGACATACTGGAAGTGGCCGGCGAGACCATGTGTTTCACCAGCCGGGAACAGGGAGATAATTGACGGTGGCGAAACTGTTACTCAAATATGAAGGCGTGACCCTGAGTAGTTACAAGCTGGAAGGTGAACGCGTTTCGATTGGGCGTCTGGCCGAGAACGATATCCAACTGGATGATCCGGCTATCAGTGGCCAACACGCCTGTATTACCATTGAACCCAGCGCCTATCTGGAATCCATCAAAGAATTTCATCTCGAAGATCTGAGCAGCACCAACGGCACCCGGGTGAATGATGAAAAAATAAAGCGCGTGCTGCTCAAGCACGGCGACAGCATCCAGATCGGCAAACACCTGTTTATTTTCGACAGTGAACAGGTCGAGGATATGGAACGGACTGCGATTTATATTCCAGGGGACGAGTAGCTGGTAGCTAGTGGCTGGTAGCAGGTAAGTACAATCTGGTTTTCCTGGCTACTAAATAGCTGTTCCAAATACCAGTACACTTTTGGAACAACCATTCGTCCTGAGCTTGTCGAAGGACAAGCAGATTAAGCACTTGATTCACAGTGTTTCCACGCTCATGGTTCGACCCTTCGTCAGACTCAGGACTTCACCACGAACGTGGAAATTCACAAGTGTTCTGGTATTTGGAACACTTATTTAGGGAAGCTCTGATTAATTCCGTTCGCCCTGAGCTTGTCGAAGGGGGAACCATATAACATTATGATTTTACAATGCTTAGCGTTCATGGTTCGACCCTTCGTCAGGCTCAGGACTTCACCACGAACGGCGGAATTAATCAGAGCTTCCTTAGCCACTCGCCACTCGTCCCTGTATTTTCATACTCCCATCGTGATAAAATCCCCCGCACTTCCATTTAGCGATTCAACTTAGAGGTGCCCCCATGGCCGGACACAGTAAATGGGCCAATATCCAGCATCGTAAAAAAGCGCAGGACGCCAAGCGCGGTAAGCTGTTCACCAAATTAATTCGTGAAATTACCGTGGCTGCGCGCATGGGCGGGCCGGATCCGGATTCCAATCCACGTCTGCGCACTGCGATTGATAAAGGACTGAGCGGCAACATGACCAAGGACACCATTGAACGCGCGGTCAAGCGTGGCGCCGGCGCCAGTGATGGTGAAAATTACGAAGAGGTTCGCTACGAAGGTTACGGTCCCAATGGGCTGGCGGTCATGGTGGACTGTCTGACCGACAACCGTAATCGCACTGTGGCCGAGGTGCGTCATGCCTTCAGCAAGGCCGGCGGCAATCTGGGCACGGATGGCTCGGTGGCCTACCTGTTTACCAAGAATGGCGCGCTGAGCTTTGCGGCGGGCAGTGATGAAGAGCAGATCATGGAAGTGGCGCTGGAAGCCGGCGCGGAAGATGTGCAGACCCACGATGATGGTTCGATTGAAGTGCTGACCACGCCGGAAGAATTTATGAACGTCAAGGACGCCATGACCGCCGCCGGTCTGGAGCCGGAGATGGCGGAAATCACTATGACCCCCTCCACGACCGTCGATATGAACCTTGAAGACGCCGAGAAGGTCATGCGACTGGTGGATGCGCTGGAAGATCTGGATGACGTGCAGAACGTCTATACCAATGCGGATTTTTCCGAAGAGGTGATGTCGCAACTGTAGGTACGGCTTCAGCCGTACTACAGTGACGAGTTACGAGGAAAATCACTCTCCTTTTTTAGTTTCGTTTCATATTTGGGCTGGGCATAACACTATGCCGGGAACGGTGATGCAGATATACTCATCTTTGGCCCTCGTCACTTGTTACTGATACTATGACTCGCATACTCGGCATCGACCCCGGCTCCCGCCTGACCGGCTACGGCATCATCGAGGTGCAGGGGAGCAAAGCTGTCTGGATCAGCAGCGGCTGTATCCGCGTCAAATCAGACAATCTCGCCGAGCGTCTGGGTGAAATCTGTGAGGGCATCCAGTCGCTGCTGGACGAATTCCAGCCCCATGAAACCGCCATTGAACAGGTTTTCGTTCACCGCAATCCGTCTTCAGCGTTGAAACTGGGACAGGCGCGCGGCGCGGCCATGAGTATGGTGGCTCTGCGTTCCATTCCCGTCAATGAATACACCCCGACCCAGATCAAGCAGGCCATCACCGGCCGGGGCAATGCCGCCAAGGCGCAGATCCAGCACATGACCATGACCCTGCTCGGGTTGAATAAACTCCCACAGGAAGATGCGGCCGATGCGCTGGCGGTCGCCCTGTGTCATGCCCATATTAATCAGAGTCAGGATAAACAGGGGCTGTCGGGACAACCGAGCACCGCCCGCCGGGGGGGGCGCTGGCGGGAATCCGATTTGGCCGGAGTAAGTTGCGCCAATAGTCATCGGAGTCTCAAGTCGTGATCGGGCGTTTACGGGGTAAAATAATCAGCAAGCAGCCGCCGATGTTGCTGATTGAAGTGGCTGGCGTGGGCTATGAAGTGGAAGCGCCCATGTCCACCTTTTATCAACTGCCCGAGACCGAGGCGGAAGTCCTGCTGCATACGCACCTGATTGTACGCGAGGATGCCCAGCTTCTTTGCGGCTTCGCCAGTGAAAGCGAACGGCAACTGTTTCGCAGTCTGATTAAAATCAACGGCGTCGGCGCAAAACTGGCGCTGGCGATTTTATCCGGCATGAGCGCGGCGGAATTTACCCGCTGCATTCACGAAGAAGACGCTGCCACCCTGATCCGTCTGCCGGGCGTGGGCCGGAAAACAGCGGAACGGCTGATCATTGAAATGCGGGATCGCCTGCCGAAAACGGAGACGCAGACAACAGCCGTCAGCGGTGAGGGGGCGGCGACAGGTGCGGCGGACGCCGGTAGCGAAGCCCGGCATGCGCTGGAGGCGCTGGGCTATAAACCCGTCGAAGCCCGGCGCATGGTGCAGAAAGCCGCCGCCGAAGGCCTGAACAGCGAAGAAATCATTCGCGCAGCGTTGAAGGCGGCGGTGTCACGGTAATAATAAATGACTATATTAAACGCAGAGGACGCGACCGGAGCGGAGCGTAGGAAGTACCGAATGAAACTCGCAAAGCGAGGTTCTCACGATGCAAAGGCGCAGAGACGCGGAGGTTACATCGTTTTGTTGATTACCGATTTATTCCACCGTTCGTGGTGACCCTTCGGCTTTGCTCAGGAGGGCACTTGTCGAACCATGAATATAGAATATAATAAAATCAGTGTCTTATAAATGATACCCTTCGACAAGCTCAGGGCGGACGAAATAAATCAGAGCTTCCCTAATAATTTTTTCTCCGCGTCTCTGCGCCTTTGCGTCCTCTGCGTTAATTACCAATGCTTAAAATTTTGGCGTTAAAGATTCTGGTTTCTAAAAATTATGATTGAACAGGACCGACTGGTTTCAAAATCTCAGCAAAATGGCGAGGATGCCATCGATCGCGCGATTCGTCCGGTGCGTCTGGATGATTATGTCGGTCAACCGGCGGTGCGGGAGCAGATGGAGATTTTCATCGAAGCGGCGCGTAGCCGCAAGGAGGCGCTGGATCATGTGTTGATCTTTGGGCCGCCGGGGCTGGGCAAGACCACGCTGTCGCATATCATCGCCAATGAGCTGGGGGTGGAAATGAAGCACACCTCCGGTCCGGTGCTGGAACGCCCCGGCGATCTGGCGGCCATGCTCACCAATCTGGAACCCCATGATGTGCTGTTCGTCGATGAAATCCATCGCCTGAGTCCGGTGGTGGAGGAAATCCTGTATCCGGCGATGGAGGATTACCAGCTCGATATCATGATTGGCGAGGGGCCTGCGGCGCGGTCGATAAAACTGGATCTGCCGCCGTTTACGCTGGTGGGGGCGACCACCCGCGCCGGTCTGCTGACCTCGCCATTGCGGGATCGTTTCGGCATTGTGCAGCGGCTGGAGTTTTACAGCGCCGAGGATCTGATCAGCATTGTCAAACGTTCGGCCTCGATTCTGGATCTGCACATCGATGATGGCGGGGCGCTGGAAATCGCCCGGCGTTCACGCGGCACGCCGCGCATCACCAATCGGTTGCTGCGCCGGGTGCGAGACTACGCCGAGGTGAAAGCTTCCGGGCAAATCACCAAAGAGGTGGCGCAGGGCGCGCTGGACATGCTCGACGTTGATGCGCAGGGGTTCGACATGATGGATCGAAAACTGATGCTGGCGATCATGGAAAAATTTTCCGGCGGCCCGGTGGGCGTGGATTCGCTGGCGGCGGCCATCGGAGAAGAGCGCGGCACGATTGAAGATGTGCTCGAACCTTATCTGATTCAACAGGGCTTTATTATGCGCACCCCGCGCGGGCGCACCGCGACCCGCCATGCCTACCTGCATTTTGGGCTGAACGTCCCGACGCAAATGCAAAATGAAGCGCCGGCTTCACTGGATATGTTTGCCGCAGACGAAGAATCATGAGTGACGTCCTGATTGATAAAGCGAACACATTTCACTGGCCGGTGCGGGTGTATTATGAAGACACTGATTCCGGCGGTGTGGTGTATTACGCCAATTATCTGAAATTTATGGAACGGGCGCGCACCGAATGGTTGCGCAGTCTGGGACTGGAACAGGATGAACTGATCGCCCGTGAGTCGGTCATATTCGCGGTACGTTCGATACAGGTGGATTACCTGCAACCCGCCCGCTTCAATGATGCGCTCACGGTGAGCGCCGAGGTGGTGGAATGGGGCCGGGCGAGTCTGAGCTTTGAACAGAACATTCACCGCACGAAGGATGAAACACTCCTGTGTCGGGGACGGATCAAACTGGCCTGTATTGATTGCAACAGTTTCAAACCGCGCGCCCTGCCGACTGCGCTGCGGCTTGATTTTAATGATGGAGGATAACCTTGCCTGAACTTTCGATTTCCCGCCTGATTTTGGACGCCAGCTTCGTGGTGCAACTGGTGATGCTGCTGTTACTGGTGGTGTCGCTGGCCTCGTGGACCATTATTTTCATGAAAAGCTCGGTGATCAAAAAAGCCCGTATCTCGGCGGACAGGTTTGAACGCAAATTCTGGTCGGGCGCGGATCTGGGCGAACTCTATAAACGCCTGTCCGCCCGCCGCGCCCGGCTGACCGGCATGGAAATGATATTCGAGGCGGGTTTCCGCGAGTTCGCGCAATTACGCAAAAACGCCAATGTCGAACCCATGGCGGTATTGCAGGGCGCGCAACGGGCGATGCGGGTGGCGCTGAACCGCGAAATCGACAACCTGGAAATGAACCTGTCTTTTCTGGCCACCGTCGGTTCCACCAGTCCCTATGTCGGCCTGTTCGGCACCGTCTGGGGGATTATGAATTCCTTCATGGCGCTGGGCGCGCTCAAACAGGCGACGATCTCATCGGTTGCGCCGGGGATTGCCGAAGCCCTGATCGCCACCGCGATGGGGCTGTTCGCCGCGATTCCGGCGGTGATCGCCTATAACCGTTATTCCAACGACGTCGAACGCATCATCAGCCGTTACGATATTTTCGTGGAGGAATTCTCCACTATTTTGCAACGGCAGGTGCACAACTGATATGTATCCCGCCCAGCCTGTCCGTCGCGCGCGCAAAAAACGCATGTCTGAAATCAATGTAGTGCCCTACATCGATGTGATGCTGGTGCTGCTGGTGATTTTTATGATCACCGCGCCCTTGCTGACTCAGGGCATCAGCGTGGAATTGCCGCAAACTGATTCCACACCGGTTGAACAAAAAGACGAAGAGCCGATCATCGTCTCGGTGGACAAAAACGGGCGCTATTACCTGAACCTCGGTGACAATACAGACAAACCGCTGGCGACGGCGGGACTGATGACCCGGATCAAGGCGGTGCTCAGGCATCGTCAGGATAATACGGTCTATGTCAAAGGCGACAAAAATGCGAATTACGGCAAGGTCGTGGTGCTAATGGCCGAGCTGAAACAGGCGGGCGTCGAGCATGTGGGGCTGGTGACCCGGATGAGCGAAGAATCGAGTCTGCGTTAAATGTGGCAACAGATTAGAAATAATCCGCGTGCGGCGGTGCTGGCGGTTATCGCGCATGTGGTTTTCATTACCGTGCTGCTGGTCAGTTTTAACTTTACCGATGATGATGCAGGCAAAAAGGGATCGAAACTGGAAGTCAGGCCTGAAT
>WFVC01000201.1 GCA_015491815.1 Gammaproteobacteria bacterium
AGCCGATGTTGTACTATTTTGGTGCTACGGGCGGTGGCGTCTGGCGCACAACCGACGGCGGTCAGAGCTGGGAAAATATCTCCGATGGCTTTTTCGGCGGCTCGATCGGTTCGGTAGCGGTGAGCGAATGGGACCCGAACGTCATCTACGTCGGTGAGGGTGAGGTGACGGTGCGCGGGAACGTGTCCTCCGGTTTCGGCATGTGGAAATCTGTTGATGCCGGTAAAACCTGGACGCACATCGGCCTGGATGACTCGCGGCACATCACCCGTATTCGCATTCACCCGCGCAATCCGGATCTGGTTTATGCGGCGGTTTTGGGCCACCTCTACGGGCCGAACCAGATGCGCGGCGTCTATCGCAGCAAAGACGGCGGTACGACGTGGCAGCGCATTCTTTTTGCCAACGAAAACGCCGGCGCGGTCGATCTGATCATGGACCCGACCAACCCGCGTATCCTCTACGCCAGCACCTGGCGCGTGCGCCGCACGCCCTACAGCCTGGAAAGCGGCGGCGAAGGCTCACACCTGTGGAAATCCACCGATGGCGGCGACACCTGGAAGAAGATCACCCGCAACAAAGGGCTGCCGCAAACCGGCACGGTCGGCATCATCGGCGTTACGGTTTCACCGGTGAATCCCGATCGCGTCTGGGCGATCATCGAGCACGAAAATGGCGGTGTGTTCCGTTCCGAAGATGGCGGTGAGACCTGGCGCAAAATCAACAGCGAGCGCAAGCTGCGCCAGCGCGCGTGGTACTATTCACGCATCTACGCTGATCCGCAAAATGAAGACATCATCTACGCGCTCAACGTGCGTTTCTGGCGCTCCAAAGATGGCGGCAAATCATGGCAGCGCATCGCGACGCCCCACGGCGATCACCACGACTTGTGGATCGCGCCGGAAGACCCGCAGCGCATGATCGTCGCTGATGACGGCGGTGCGCAGGTGACGGTCAACGGCGGCCAGGGCTGGACGACCTACCACAACCAGCCGACAGCGCAGTTCTACCGCGTCACCACCGACGACTCGTTTCCGTACCGCATCTATGGTGCCCAGCAGGATAACTCCACCGTACGCATCAAGAGCCGCTCGGATCGCGGCGGCATCACAGAGCGCGACTGGGAGCCCTCGGCCGGCGGCGAGAGCGGCTGGCTGGCGCCGGACCCGAAAAACAACGACATCGTGTATGGCGGCTCTTATGGCGGTTTTCTCACCCGCGTCAATCATGCTACCGGCGAGGTGCGTTCGGTCAACGTCTGGCCGGATAATCCCATGGGGCATGGCGCCGAGGGCATGAATCCGCGTTTTCAGTGGAACTTCCCGATTCTGTTTTCCCGCCACGACCCCAATGTGCTGTACACTGCCGGGAATTTTCTGTTCAAGACCACCAACGAAGGCCAGAGCTGGGAGCGCATCAGCCCGGACCTGACGCGCAACGATCCCTCGCGCCTCGGCCCCTCCGGCGGCCCGATCACCAAGGATAATACCGGTGTGGAATATTACAGCACCATCTTCGCCGTGGCCGAGAGCGTGCATGAACCCGGTGTGATCTGGGCCGGCTCGGATGACGGCCTGATCCACATCACCCGCGACGGCGGCAAAACCTGGCAGAACGTGACCCCGCCGAAAAAGATCATGCCCGAGTGGATTCAGATCAACAGCATCGAAGCGCACCCTTTTGAAAAAGGCGGACTGTACGTGGCGGCGACCATGTATAAATCCGATGATTTTGCACCGTATCTGTACAAAACCACGGACTACGGCAAGTCCTGGAAGAAGATAACCAAAGGCATCGATGCGCAGCATTTCACCCGCGTTATCCGCGCGGACCCGAAGCGCCGCGGGCTGCTCTATGCCGGCACCGAATACGGCATGTACATCTCTTTCGATGATGGCGCCAACTGGCAGAAGTTTCAGCTCAATCTGCCCATCGTGCCCATCACCGATCTGGCGATCAAAAACGATGATCTGGTGGTAGCGACGCAGGGCCGTTCGTTCTGGGTTCTGGATGATCTGACGCCTCTGCACGAGCTCGATGCAGAGATTGCCGGGAAGGCATTCCATCTGTTTTCGCCGCGTCCGGCCTATCGCGTGCCCGGATTTTCATTCTTCGGCCCGCCGAAAAACTCCGGGCAGAATCCGCCCAACGGCGTGGTGTTGCACTATTATTTCAAGGATGTACCGGACAGCGCTTCAGTGCGCCTGGTGATTCTGCAAAAGGACGGTGAAGTCATCCGCAGTTTTTCACCCACGGCGAAGAAAAAGCCGGAGCAGATGGCTGCCAAAGCCGGTATGAACCGCTTTGTCTGGAATATGCGCTATCCGGATGCCGAGTCTTTCAAGGGTCTGATCATGTGGGCGGGCAGTGTGCGCGGGCCAAAAGCCGCGCCCGGACAGTACCAGGCCCGGCTGGTGGTTGGCAGCGATTCGGTGACCGTGCCTTTTGAAATCCGCAAAGACCCGCGCTCCAGCTCCAGCGAGGCCGACTTGCGCGCGCAGTTCGACTTTCTCATCGCTGTGCGCGATAAGCTCAGCGAAACGCATAAAACCATCAAGGAAATCCGCGCTGTGCGCAGGCAGGTCAAAGATATTCAAAAGCGCACCAAAACCGCGGATAACGCCGGTGAAATCAAGGCTGCGGCAAAGGCTTTTCTCGATGCAGCGCGTAAAATCGAGCAGGCTTTGTACCAGACCAAAAATCAGAGCCGGCAGGACCCGCTCAATTTCCCGATCCGGCTGAACAACAAGCTGGCGGCCCTGGCCAGTGTCGTGGCCCGCGGCGATTTCCGCCCCACAGACCAGGCTGTGGCGGTGAAAAAAGAACTGACTGCGAAAATCGATGCCGAGCTGGCACGCTGGCAGGAGCTGAAAGCATCCTCACTGGACAAAATCAACGCCCTGGTCAAAGCCGCAGACCTCCCGGCGATTCAGCTTCAGGAGGGTAAGTAGGGGGAGTTTGGGGGACGCAATGATTTGAATTCACAGCGCGGCAGGGTTTTGGCCCTGCCGCGTTTTGTTTTTTTGGGGGGAACAGGCTTGTTATCGGGCCTTTGGGGGGTGGAGATGGGCTCGCCCCGTGTTTTGATCAATCCAACTGTTGACTATTTTTGCTTAAGTAATTCGTAGGTATATCTGGTGTTCTTTTCGATGGAAACGAAGCAGCTTATTGATTGGCCAAAGAGAATCATACCAATTCCTATCAACATCCCTAGAAAACTCGCCGCAGTCAAAATAAGTTGTAAAAGGGTATATTCCCTTATTATACCAGCACTTAGCTCTGATATCCCTGCACTTGTAATAAAAATACCAATAGCTGTAACTACCCATCCGATAGCAGATACGACCTTGCCGTAAACAAGGAGCGTTCGGGAACGATAACCTACTACAATATCCTGCTCTGAATTAGCCGGGGAAGCATTGTCGGATTTCATGAGGACCTCTCCTTTTTTGAAAGTGTAAGCCACAGTGATTGTTTGAATAAAAGTATTTATATAAATCAACTTGATAAAAAGCCAAATAGTCAATCCCTGATACAGCGAATCGAGAGCCCGTAGCGCTTGGAGTAGTAGTCGCGTAAGGCTCCTGGATACACGTAACTCAGCTGGCGGTTCCACGCGCTGTAACGATTGTTCTCAGTCGAAGACCATAAGTAGGCGTAGTAATCAGCAATGTCGAAATAACCTCCGTGGTGGCGGTAACCGCCAGGCAGTGCAGAAAAACCACTTTCATTGGTCGCGTCCGTGTTGGATTCTTTCCACAGAGTTGTGCCGGTATCTTTTAATTTGCCGCCAGCTACAGCATATCCTCCCAGGTACTCTACAAGTTTTTTCCACTCCGCATCAGTGGGCACATGCCAGCCTTCCGGTGCCAGACCCCGCGGGTCGTTAACCGCATACCAGTTGTAAAGATAGCCGTGGGTCTCAGCGTTAGCGGGATCGTTTTCATAACTGCAATAGGCGCCTGTAGTCAGGCCAGACCAGGCGCTTTCGCCTGTGACGTTGGGTATCGGATCGCCATTGCGGTAGCGCGTCACCTTCAGGTTTTCGGCCATCCACCATTGCTCGCCGATTTTTATCGTGCGGTAGGTATTACCATCGATATCCTTGACTATTCCGGTTTCTCGCTTTTGTCCATCCCGGCTCCTAAACTTCCATTCACTATTCCTGCCTTTGTAACTCACTTCTTTCCATTTTTGGCCATTGGCATACCAATAGACCCATTTCCCATTTTCCTTGCCATTTTTGTAAACGCCTTCTTTTTCTTTTTGTCCATTATCATACCAGGAAGTCCATCGGCCATTTAAAACTCCGTCCTTGTAAACGCATTCTCTCTGCTTTTGTCCATTTAAGTACCAGAAGACCCATGGCCCATCTTCTTTTCCAGCTTTATATGCGCCTTCCTTTTCTTGTTGTCCATTTTTATACCAGGTTCGATAAGGTCCTGTTTGCTCGGCGTTTCGGTAACCGATTTCTGACTTCTTCTGGCCGTTAGAAACCCACCTGGTGGACAAGCCGTGCAGTTTTCCATTCTTAAAGGTTAGCTCCATTCGCTTCTGTCCACTCTTATAAAATTCAACGACCTTGCCGCTGTAGGGATTTTCTTCATTTATCGCATAATACAGGCCATCTCCACGTTTTTGCAGGTGCTCTGATTTGATCTCGCGGTTGCTCTCAGAGCAAGAGAGACTGAATATAAACATTACAAAACTAAAGCTTGCGTATCGTAGTATCTTCATTGGGTATTTTTCCTCTTATTTGACTATATCACCTTCTACTAGATGATGAGAATTTTGGCTCTTCCTCAGATTGTATGGATTGGGAAATGATCGTTTTGCAAATCGGGCCCAATTTGGGGGATTGTTGACGATATCATTCCGCATGCGACCCGCGGTGTGGGTGTGACCACCCCACCCGTACCGCGACATTTATGTCGCGTTTCAGCCCTCCCCTTAGTAGCCTGCAGAATAAGGTAACGTATCGTACATCGCGACATGAATGTCGCGGTACATCATGGGCGACCCGTCGGTCGCCCCTACAATAATTGCGTTGCCAGAATTTTTGCCCAGAATGCCTGGATATTTATTTATCCGGTTATCCGTTTGGTGATCGCGGATTTAAATCCGGCCATGCTGGAACGGATGGATTGGGGTTCAGGCCTGCGTCTCTACGGGTCTTTATTGGATTTGCTGGTTTTTGGAAAGTCATTATACCCCTCAACAACATTAATTTTCTTGCTTATCCCCTTCAGATTCAGATAATCAGGCACGTGCAGGTGTGAGTAGCAGAGTTTCGGTGGTTGGAGATAGTGCACGATAAAAAAATATGTCAGCGTTGTCAAGAGAAATAAACCGATCGTTGCCGTGCTGGTAAAGGGGGGGACATTTTAGGGTGAGTGTGGTAGCGCGCCTGAACCTTGCGAAGGCTACGAGCCTTCGCAAGGTTTTGCAGTTTCAATCATGTCTGAAAGTCGCCAATTTTGTCAGGGTGCCCGGCCAGCGGGCGCGCGCGGGCGTTGGGGTGGTCAGCGCAGGGTGACGGCGGTGCCGCTGACGGTAACCATCAGCATGCTGCCCTGGCCGCCGACGGTTTCGTAGTCGATGTCGATGCCGACCACGGCGTTGGCGCCGCGTTCGGCGGCTTCCTGGTTCATCTCCTGAAAGGCGATTTCACGGGCTTTTTTCAGCTCAGCTTCGTATGCTGCCGAGCGGCCGCCGACGATGTCGCGGATGCCGGCGAAAAAATCGCGGAAGATGTTGGCGCCGAGGATCGCCTCGCCGGTGACGACGCCGTGGTAGCGGATGATCTCTTTGCCGGCCAGGGTCGGTGTGGTGGAATTGATCATGGTACCTCCGTGTTGTTGGATTATGCTCTATACGGATTGTGTCCGTTGTTTATTTGGACGGATCGCGTTTCCCGGGCGGTGCCGTGTGTCGCAACAGCGGGGGCTGTGCCTGCGAAACGCGGGATTTTCTGCACTACGCTGCATGCATGAGAAAGTTGTGATAATTCTGTCTTTATCCTTGAAAATCGAGGATAGAAGTATTAACATTGACGCTCAATTTCCGCACAGACTAACGTGTGCGCCATCGACGCGGCGCGCCGGGATTGCAGCAGGTGATGGCGTGTTGTGAGCGTTTGAGACAGAAAAAATCACCCAATCTAAATATAGTGCACAGGACAAAGATATGTCGGACAGCAAGAAAAGTGAAAACAAGCCTCTGACGTTCGGCCCGAATTCGTGGCTGATCGAGGAAATGTACCAAAACTATCTTCAGGATCCAAACTCTGTCGGCGAGAGCTGGCGGGATTTTTTCGCCGATTACAAGTCCGGTGGCGCAGCGGCTATCCCCAGTGCGCCGGTGGCGCCGCCCCCACCTCAGGCAGCAGAAGAGACCGCGGCGGTTACCCCGGCTCCGGCAGAAAACGGTGCTGCCCTGCCCGAAGGCGCCCTGCCTATCCGCGGCCCGGCTGCTCTGATCGTCAAAAACATGACCCAGAGCCTGAAAATTCCCACAGCGACCTCCACACGCATCATTCCGGTCAAACTGCTGGACGAAAACCGGCGCATCATCAACGAGTTTCAGCTCAGCGTGGGCGGCAGCAAAGTGAGTTTTACCCACATCATCGCCTGGGGCATTCTCAAGGCGCTGATGAAAATGCCGGCGATGACCGCGCACTATGTCGAGAGCAAGGGCAAGCCATACAAAGTCGTGCCCGAGCATATCAATTTCGGGCTGGCCGTGGATGTTGAGAAAAAAGACGGCAGCCGCTCGTTGCTGGTGCCCAATATCAAAGCTGCGGATATGCTGTCGTTTCAGGAGTTCTTCGACGCCTACAACGCGCTCATCCGCAAGGTGCGCACCAATGCCATCGACCCCACGGATTTTCAGGGCACGACCGTGACGCTGACCAATCCGGGCATGATCGGTACCGTGCATTCGATTCCGCGGCTGATGCAGGGCCAGGGACTGATCGTCGCCACCGGCGGCATCCAGTATCCGGCGGAGTGGCACTCGGCGGATCCCAACGCCATTGCGCGCCTGGGCCTGAGCAAGGTGATGACTGTCACCAGCACGTATGACCACCGCATCATCCAGGGTGCGGAAAGCGGTCTTTTTCTGCAGACCCTGCACAAGCTGCTGGCCGGCGAGGATGATTTTTACGAAGATATTTTCGCCAGCATGCAGATTCCGCATCACCCGTTGAAGCTGACACGGGACTCCAATGCATTTTTCGACGCTGCTGCCGGGGGCGCTGCGTCCGAAGCGGAGAAGCAGGTGCGCGTGGCCCGGCTGATCAACATGTACCGCGTGCGCGGGCATCTGATCGCCAATACCAACACCCTGAGCTTTGAGGCCAGGAGCCATCCCGAGCTGGAACCGGAAAACTACGGCCTGACGATCTGGGATTACGACCGCGAGTTTTTTACCTTCGATCTGACCGGCAGGCGTCGCGCTACTCTGCGCGAGATTCTCGATATCCTGCAGGAAGCCTACTGCCGCACCATCGGTGTCGAGTTTATGCACATTCAGGAGCCGGAGCAGAAACGCTGGATTCAGGAAAGGGTAGAGGGCGTGCATCGCTCCGAATGGCTGAGCAAAGGGCAGATTCGCCGCATCCTGCTCAAACTCAACGATGCCGAGGCGTTCGAGCGTTTTCTGCATACCAAATAC
>WFVC01000202.1 GCA_015491815.1 Gammaproteobacteria bacterium
ACTCGGCAGCCTGTTTGATAAAACTCAACGCGTCATGTTGCTGGCCGCCAGTATTGCCGAATCTCTTGATGCGGATAAATCCATGGCCGTTCGCGCCGCTGAACTTTGCAAATGTGATCTGATGACCGAGATGGTCGGTGAATTCCCCGGTCTGCAGGGCGTCATGGGCCGTTATTACGCACACCATGACAATGAAGCGGCTGATGTCGCCGATGCGCTGGATGATTATTATCGGCCACGCTTTGCCGGTGACAGCCTGCCGCAAACCGCGACTGCACAGGCGCTGGCGCTGGCCGATCGAATCGATACACTGGTGGGGATTTTCGCCATCGGCCAGATCCCGAGCGGCGATAAAGATCCCTATGCTCTGCGCCGCGCCGCATTAGGCGTGTTGCGTATTCTGATCGAAAAAAATATTAATCTGGATCTTCTCGACCTGCTGAAGATCGCGGCGAAACACTTTGATAGCGGGATCAATGCAGATGCCGCCATCGATAAAGTTTTCGTATTTATTCTTGATCGCCTGCAGGCCTATTATCAAAACCGCGAGCTTAAGGCGGATGTGCTCGATGCGGTCATCAGCATTCGCCCGACTCGCCCGCTGGATATCGACCAACGGATACAGGCCGTCAGTCATTTTCGCAATTTGCCCGAAGCACAAAGTCTGGCTGCGGCCAACAAACGCATCGGCAATATTTTGAAAAAAGTCGATGGCGCGCTACCCGATGCTATCGATACGGCGCTGCTGCTTGAAGCACAGGAAAAAACGCTTTACCAGACACTCAATGGTTTGAGCAACACGGTTAATCAATTTCTGCAGGATAAACACTACGAACAGGCTCTGGCGCAACTGGCGCAACTGCGCGATCCCGTTGACAGTTTTTTTGATGAGGTAATGGTGATGGCTGAAGATAAAAAACTGCGCAACAATCGCATCGCCCTGCTTAACCAGCTTCACAGCCTGTTTATGCAGGTTGCGGATATTTCACGCTTACAAAATTAAACCATGAACAAAGATTCCTATCAGGACATGCTGGCCGCAGTACAGGCTTTTCATGACAAACATGATTTCAAAAACACCGGCGGCGAAGAACTGACTTATCGCATTTCACTCATGGCTGAAGAACTGGGTGAAATTTCCGCCTGTGTCACCAAGGGTAAACCTCGTGAGGCGCTGGCCGAAGAAGTTGCCGATCTCCTTATACTGTTGATTGGCACCGGCATCGCCGCCGACTTTGATCTCAACGCAGCCTTCTGGGCGAAAATGGAAAAAATCATGCAACGCAAATCACGCATGGTAAATGGCGCCATTCGTGTTTCTGAATTCCGCGATTGAAGGTTTCCATTGACGACGATGAAACTTATCATTCTTGATCGTGACGGCGTTATTAATGAAGATTCAGATAACTACATAAAAACCGTCAATGAATTCATTCCCTATCCTGACAGCCTCAAGGCGATTGCCCGCCTCAACCGAGCCGGCTATCAGGTCGCCATCGCCACCAATCAGTCAGGGATCGGGCGCGGTTATTACGATGAAGCCACACTATCCGCCATGCATGAAAAGCTGGCGCAGCAGTTAGAATCTCTGGGCGGGCATGTCGATTATATTGCCGTTTGTCCTCATTCACCGGACGCGCCCTGCGATTGCCGAAAACCGCTGCCCGGTCTTTTGCAGGAGATCGCCCGCCACTTTGATACCCAGCTCGACAATGTGATCATGGTCGGTGACAAGCTCGCGGATATTCAGGCGGCGCGAGCGGCCGGCGCAAAACCGGTGCTGGTGAAAACCGGGAAAGGCGAACGCACGCTTGCCGGAGGCGAAGGTCTCGACGATGTGCCGGTTTATTCCCGCCTTTCCGCTTTTGTGGATGCTTTTCTCGGACAGGACACATGATGCAGTTTATTCGCTCGCTGCTATTCAGTTTAATCATGATTAGCTCAACCCTGCTAATCGCGATTTTACTGGTTATCATTGCCCCCCTGCCTTATCACTGGATTATACGCTTCGCCCGTATTTATCCGCTGATCAATCTGTTTGCCCTGAAACACATTTGCGGCATTCGTTATGAGGTCAGTGGACGGGAAAATATCCCTGCGCAAACCAGCATTATTTTCAGTAAACACCAGTCCACCTGGGAAACACTGGCGCTGCAGCTTATCTTTCCGCCTATGGCCTTTGTAATTAAGCGCGAGCTGTTGTGGATACCCTTTTTTGGCTGGGGACTGGCGGCTATGCGTCCGGTTGCGATTAACCGCAGCTCAGGGCGCAGCGCTATAAAACAGATGGTCAACAAAGGAACCGCGCGATTAAAGCAGGGGATCTGGGTAACAATTTTCCCTGAAGGCACGCGCGTCGCGGCGGGAACAAAAGGTCGCTACCGAATTGGCGGCGCGATTCTCGCGGCCAAAAGTGGCTACCCCGTCGTGCCCGTTGCGCATAATGCCGGTGAATTCTGGCCGCGCGGCCAGTTTCTGAAAAAGCCGGGAACAATTCAGGTTGTTATCGGCCCGCAGATCCCGAGCAATAATCGCAAGCCTGAAGATATTCTGGCTGACGCGGAAAACTGGATTGAATCAGCCATGGAAAAAATTGCTCGGGGCAAGAAAAACCTTTAACCACCCGCTACACATCCAGGTTCGAGGCATTCAAGGCATTGCTTTCGATGAAATCCCGGCGCGGCTCCACCTGATCGCCCATCAGCGTGGTGAAAATTTCATCTGCGCCAATGGCATCTTCAATCTGCACCTGCAGAAGACGACGACTATTTGCATCCAGCGTGGTTTCCCAGAGTTGTTCCGGGTTCATTTCGCCCAGCCCTTTATAGCGCTGAATATGCTGACCGCGCCGGGCTTCTTCCATCAGCCATTCCATCACCTCTTTAAACGTACTGACATCTTTACGCCGCTCTCCACGTTGCACATAGGCACCCTCGCCGATCAGACCCTGCAATTGCTGAATCAGCGTCTTAAAGGCCTGATACTCGCCGGATTCAAAGAACTCGCGCCTAAGTAAGCGTTCACTATCAAGCCCGAATCGTGTGCTGATGAGTTGCGCCTGCCAGGCGCCCGCTTCAGATTCATCATCTTCGAGTCGAATTTCAATCACATCCTGAGCCTGATCATCCGCATTCAGCATCTGCTGCAAATTATCGAACCAGCCTCGCGCCCTGTCTTTATTTAGCAGCGCCTCATCTTCAAACACCGGCATGGCTATCATTTTTTCCAGCACCCTGATGGGATAACGCCTTGCCAGTCGCTGAATACTTTCCATGACCAGAATGTACTGTTTGGCCAGCACTTCCAGCGCCTCGCCACTCAGCGCCGGCGCATGCGCATTGACATAAAACTCTGTATTTTCCAGCGCAACCTGTAATAGATAAGTGTTGAGTTCGGCGTCATCTTTGACGTAGCGTTCCTGCTTGCCTTTTTTCACTTTATATAATGGCGGCTGGGCAATATAAACATAGCCATTTTCAATCAATTCCGGCATCTGCCGGTAAAAGAAGGTTAACAGCAGGGTGCGAATATGGGAGCCGTCAACATCGGCATCGGTCATAATAATGATGCGGTGATAGCGTAACTTGTTGAGATTAAATTCTTCTCGCCCGATACCGCAGCCCAGTGCGGTGATTAGCGTACCGACTTCAACGGAAGACAGCATTTTATCAAAACGGGCTTTTTCGACGTTGAGAATCTTGCCTTTTAGCGGCAGGATAGCCTGAAATTTTCTGTCCCGCCCCTGTTTGGCGGATCCCCCGGCGGAATCACCCTCCACCAGGAAGAGTTCAGACAGCGCCGGATCTTTTTCCTGACAATCCGCCAGTTTTCCGGGTAAACCGGCAATATCCAGCGCGCCTTTGCGCCGGGTCATTTCCCGGGCTTTGCGCGCCGCCTCGCGCGCGCGCGCCGCATCGATAATTTTGGACACGATCGCCTTGCTGTCAGCCGGGCTTTCCTGCAGGTAATCACTGAATTTCTCGCCAAGGATGGATTCCACAATGCCCTTCACTTCTGATGACACCAGCTTATCCTTGGTTTGTGAGGAAAACTTGGGATCGGGTACTTTAACTGATAATACGGCAGTCAGCCCTTCCCGCGCGTCATCGCCACTGGGGTTCACCTTGTTCTTTTTCGCATATCCCTGTTTTTCAATATAATTATTGAGTGTGCGGGTCAGCGCGGCGCGGAATCCGGCCATATGCGTTCCCCCGTCACGCTGGGGAATATTGTTGGTGAAACAGAATATGTTTTCCTGATAGGAATCATTCCACTGCATGGCGATTTCCACGCCCACCCCGTCTTTTTCCGTATTCACGTAAACTACATTTTCATGCAACGGGGTTTTATTGCGGTTCAGATGTTCAACAAAGGCTTTAATTCCTCCCTGATACTCGAAGGTTTCCTTTTTTTCATCTCGTTCATCACTGAGCGTGATGCACACGCCGGAATTAAGGAAAGAAAGTTCCCGCAGACGTTTTGCCAGAATATCAAAATGAAATTCCGTGTCGGTAAAAATTTCGGTGCTGGGCTTAAAGCGAATTTCTGTCCCGGTTTTCTCCGTTTCGCCAATGACCGCCAGATCTCCCTGCGGTTCACCCATAATATATTCCTGCTGGTGAATTTTACCTTCCCGGCGAATCGTCAATTTCAGACTTTCGGACAGGGCATTAACCACCGACACCCCCACTCCGTGGAGACCGCCGGAGACTTTATAGGAATTATCGTCAAATTTTCCTCCGGCATGTAAGACTGTCAAAATAACTTCAGCCGCCGACCGACCTTCTTCTTCGTGAAAATCTGTCGGGATGCCCCGGCCATCATCTTTCACCGTGACTGATTTATCGCTGTTAATACTGACTTCGATGCGGGTGCAATGTCCGGCCAGTGCTTCATCGATAGAATTATCCACCACCTCAAAAACCATGTGGTGCAGGCCGGTGCCATCATCTGTATCGCCAATATACATTCCCGGCCGTTTGCGCACCGCATCCAGGCCTTTGAGAACTTTGATGCTGGATGAATTATAACTATCAGACTCGCTCATGCTTTTCTCTCCGTTTGAGCTGCTATTGTACCACCTCTGTCACCTGGCCGTGTTCCACGTGGAACACCTTGTGCTCAATACTGTTTTTCATGCCAAGTAAATTAAGTTGATTGGTGGTAACGAAAATTTGCGCCCCCGTTTCAAGGGCTATTTCAATAAGTTTCATCCGGTGCTGTTTATCCAGTTCTGCCGCCAGATCGTCAATCAGCAAAATAACATCCTCGTTTTTTTCCTCTTTAAGGAATTTAATCTGGGCAAACCGCAATGCGCAAATAAGTAGTTTTTGTTGCCCTCGCGATAAATAGTCCTGAACACGATTGCTTTTGCAGGTAAACACTAAGTCTGCCCGATGTGGTCCCACCCGAGTAAATCCGTAGTGTTTATCCTGATCCAGACTATTATTTAGTGCATTGGCAAAATCCTGTTCACGCGCCCAACCCGGCCGATAAGCCACCTCTATCTTTTGCCCGATTAGCGCCAAACTGTATCGATCAATATGTGATTGAAGTTTTTTTAAACCGGCTAACCGCAATTCTGTCATTTTCTCGCCTGAGTCAATCAACCGAGCATCCCATAACTGAATGTAATCATTGGCCTGCCTCTGACGCAGAGCCGCATTTCGTTGTTTTAGGGTATGGGAATAATCATGCCAGAGAGGCAAAAACGTTGGTTCCACGTGAAACACACCCCAATCCAGAAATTGACGTCGTTGCTTTGGACCCTGTTCAAGTAGTTCATGACTTTGTGGGTGAATCAGCTGCACTGGCAATAATGTTGTTAATCGTGAAGCCTGTTTAATTCGCTCCCCGTTTATTTTTATTTGTACACCTGATACAGACTTTTGAATTCCCAGGACGACACTCTCTTTCGTGCCAACAACCTGAAGATAATCCTGATTAAGCTGAATTAATTTCCGGGGTTGCGTCGTTCTGAATGAGCGAGCGAGAGAAAGATAATAAATGCTTTCGAGAATATTTGTCTTTCCTGCGCCATTATCCCCGTAAATAATATTGAAATTATCTGAAAAAATGAGTTCAGCGGCTTCAATATTCCGAAAATATCGAAGTCCCAGCTTGTTGAGAGACATGAATCCTTAACGTGTTAAAGCCGCATAGGCATAATAACGTAGCGGTTAGTGGCATTACCTTCCCCGGTCACCAGACAACTATGGTTTGTATCCGTCATACTCAACACAACCTTCTCTTCAGTTATAACTGATAAGGCCTCCTGGAAATAAGCCACATTAAATCCGATTTCAAATTCTGGACCATCGTAGTTAATTTCGATTTGTTCTTCCGCCTCTTCCTGTTCTGGATTATGCACCGTTGCATTGAGTAATCCGGGGCTGAATTGCAGCAGGATACCGCGGTATTTTTCATTAGACAGCACCGAGGCGCGCATGAAAGCCTGGCGCAACTGTTCGCGATCACAGAAAATTTCTTTTTCACAGTTTTTTGGTATAACTTGTTGATAATCCGGGAATTTTCCATCTATCAGCTTGGATGTAAAAATAATATCGCCAAGTTCAATACGAATATGGTTTTCACTAAGTTTAATTTTTACCGGATCACTGGAATCTTCAAGCAAACGAGCCAATTCGTTAACGCCTTTTTTAGGCAAAATAATTTGACGGGTTTCGGTAACATCAAAATGACCACCCAGCTCGGATAAGGCGAGCCGATGACCATCGGTGGCAACAGCACAAAGCCTGTCTTTCGATATTTCAAGCAACAGTCCGTTAAGATAATAGCGAACATCCTGTTGAGCCATACAAAACTGGGTGTTTTCAATTAATTGTTTTAACTCTTTTTGGCTTATAGTAAATTCAAAGGGCGACGTTACCGCTTCAATATTGGGAAACTCAGACGCCGGCAAGGTTGAAAGCGTAAATCGGCTTCGGCCTGATTTGATCAGGCAACGATCACTGCTGGTGCTTAATTCCAGTTCGGCATTTTCCGGCAGAGCTTTGCAGATATCGATGAATTTCTTGCCCGGTAAGGTAATTTCATCATTTTCAGTACTGTCAACAGCTAACTGGGAAACCATTTCTACTTCAAGATCAGTCCCCGTTAATCTCATTGTTCCATCAACCACCTGAATCAGAATATTTGACAGTATGGCTAAAGAGGGGCGCCGTTCAACAATATTACCCACTGTCTGCAAGGGTTTTAGCAAAATATCGCGTTGCAGTCTGAGCTTCATTAAAGATCCTTATATTTTATATATAAATTATTACTGTTATTAGTCGGGCAAATTTCTGTGGATAACCGTTTTTCAGCTTTATTTTATAAATACTTAACCAGGATTTAAACCTGTATAAGAGTTACACGACAGCGAGCCTAAAAACTGTGGATAAAATGTGCTTAAAAGCTCGTACTTGCTAAAACATATTGTTTCTAACAGCTTATCCACAGTTCGTCCCCATCAAGTACTCAGGATGCGAAAAAGGTTTGAAAAATCTTCTTCAATACCGAGTTCCGTTTCTTTCAATTCTTTTACCTTGCGGCAGGCATGTAATACCGTTGTGTGGTCACGCCCGCCAAATGCATCCCCAATTTCTGGCAGGCTATGATTAGTCAGTTCCTTGCACAGAGTCATGGCTATCTGCCGGGGACGGGTAATTGAGCGACTACGCCGTTTTGAGTGCAAATCAGCAACCCGGATCTTATAATATTCAGCCACGGTTTTTTGTATATTTTCAATGGTTAACTGGCGATCCTGTATCGCAAGCAAGTCCCGCAGCGCTTCTCGAGCAAAAGAAAGAGTAATGGGCTGACCAGTAAATTGAGCATTGGCCATAACGCGGCGCAATGCGCCTTCAAGTTCACGAATATTTGAGCGTATGCGCTTGGCAATAAAAAAAGCTACCTCATTTGATAATTCTACACCGGAATTATTGGCCTTGCTTTTAAGAATCGCAACACGTGTTTCCAGTTCAGGCGGTTCGATGGTTACCGGCAGTCCCCAGCCGAAGCGGGATTTTAAGCGCTCTTCCAGCCCATCAACTTCTTTTGGGTAGCGATCACAGGTCATAATAATCTGGTGGTGGCTTTCCATCAGGGAATTGAAAGTGTGGAAAAATTCTTCCTGAGACTGATCCTTACCGGCAAAAAACTGGATATCATCGATTAAAAGTGCAGCAACTGAACGGTAATAGCGTTTAAATTCGTTGATCGTGCCATGTTGCAGGGCTTTAACCATTTCCGCTACGAAGCGTTCGGAATGCAGATAAACGACATTGGCTCGCGGTTGATGTTGAAGGATCATATTGCCTACGGCATGCATTAAATGTGTTTTTCCCAGACCGACGCCACCGTAAATCATCAGGGGGTTATAACTATGGCCGGGATTTTCTGCTACCTGCAGGGAGGCGGCGCGCCCAAGTTGATTTGATTTACCCTCAACGTAGGTATCGAAAGTAAAATTAGGATTCAGACTGGAATTTCGTCGAGCTGAAGTTGTTGAAGTAGCAGGCGCTGTTTCAGGAGAAGAAACAACCTGTTTGGTTGTTGAGGAAATATTTTCACTGCCTATATCCAGAAGCACAGAAATATTTTCATCAGAATAGTTGTTAATAAGTGCTTCTATATTATTAAAATACTTATCTTTTACCCAGTCGAGCACGAACTGATTCGGCGCCAGTAAAATAATTTCATTGTCTTTGAAACGCGCCTGCAGGGGACGAACCCAGGTGTTAAATTGCTGAGGCGACAAATCTTTTTCCAGCCGAGACAGACATTTATCCCAGGAACTCTGAGGCACGCGTAAAACTCCTTGCAAGTAAAAACAGAAAAATAATTACGGAAATAGAAAATCCGATCGAAGACAGCCAGTCTATAACGATCCAAAAAAGTTATCCACATGCAAAAGGCAAGGAAGTTTAAATAGTGTTTTATACAATATGTATTGACATAGGCGGTTTCAGGAAGTATTGTTGCGAGCCTTTTCAGGGACGATGTTCCTGAATTTATCAAGTAACAAGTTTTGATTAAACAGTGATTTAGCCATGAAAAGAACATTTCAGCCCAGCACCCTCAAACGTAAACGCACTCATGGTTTTCGCGCCCGCATGCGCACCCGTGCCGGCCGCGCTGTTATCAATGCCCGTCGCGCAAAAGGTCGTCAGCGTCTGAGCGCCTGATTTCGTCGATCTCAAAGCAGGTCAATTCGAACATTCCTTCCGCGAGCAAGAGTTGCAGGCGGTTCCCCCGTCAACACAGGTTGCTCACGGCAAAGGAGTTTAGCCGTGTTTTTGAACATCCTGTTAAACAGGGCGATAAACATCTAACCCTGTTGGCTTGCGCAAACTCGGGTGATCATGCTCGCCTTGGCATGGCCGTTCCAAAACGCCAGTTGAAACGCGCGGTAGATCGTAATCATATAAAACGCCTGATTCGGGAGAGCTTTCGGCAACATCAGGCTCAACTCCGGGGACTGGATGTTGTAGTATTGGTTCGCCACGGAATTTTGCAACTGGATAATGATGCGGTATTTCGTGCTCTGGATAAACATTGGAATCTGTTGAGTAAAAAATGCGAAAGCTTGTTCTCCTCCTGATCGGCGCATATCGCTACCTGATTAGTCCCTTTCTCGGCAATAACTGCCGTTTTTATCCTAGCTGTTCCGAATACGCGGAAACAGCGGTAAGTCGCTTTGGTGTTTTTCGCGGAAGCTGGCTGAGTCTGAAACGTTTGAGCCACTGTCATCCCTGGCATGCCGGGGGACTTGATCCTGTACCTGAGAAAAAAGAAGTCTAATGGAACAACAACGTCTGATATTGTTTATCGCCCTGAGTCTGGTTCTATTTTTAATCTGGGATGCCTGGCAGCGGGAATTTTCACCGCCCCCGCCTGCGCCGGTCGCTGAAACTCAACATGAAACAATATCGGCCCGCACAGAGACGTCAAACCCCGATGTTCCGGTTGCAGAGAATACGGCAACATCAAAATCAGCCTCTTTTATGCCTACTACCGGGCCGGCGCTGGCCAAACGGGGTCAGCGCATTCGCGTGGAAACCGATGTTTTTCGAGTGGAAATCGATACGGTGGGCGGTGATCTTCGCATCGTTGATTTAAAAAAATACCCGGTTAGTGTGGATAAGCCTGATCAACCTTTCCGACTAATGAAAGATGAGCCGGATAATTTGTTTATCGCCCAATCCGGTTTTACCCTGAGAAAAGATAATGGCCAGGTATTGAGTGCGGCGCCTAATCACACGACCATCTACAAGGCCATGCAAACAGATTACCAGCTGGCTGAGGATGAAAATAAATTAACCGCTGTGGTCACCTGGACCAGCCCGGAAGGCGTAGTCTTTATAAAAAGTTACACCTTTACCCGCGGTAGTTATTTAATCGAGGTCGCGCATACGATCAAAAACCCGACGACTAAGGACTGGGTGGGCAATCTGTACCAACAGCTACAGCGCACCCCCCTGCCGGAATCGGAAAAACCGCGCTTTATTTATACCTATACTGGTGGCGTTGAATACAGTCCGGAAGACAAATATAACAAGATCAGTTTTGATGACATGCAGGAAGCAAAGTTAAACAAAACGGTGACGGGCGGATGGACGGCCATGATCCAGCATTATTTTCTTGCCGCATGGGTGCCGCCTGCCGATGCGCCGGAAACATTTTATTCCCGCTATAAACCAAACCCCGATCGTTATACTTTGGGGATGAAGTCTGATAACAGTTATCATGTGGCGGCCGGCGCGGAACAACGTTTCAGCAACAAATTATTTGTCGGGCCGAAATTGCAGGATGTGCTGGAAGAAATCGCACCGGGACTGGAGTTAACCGTGGACTATGGCATCCTCACCATTCTGGCCAAGCCCATTTATGTTTTTCTGAAATTTATTCATGACTACATTATAAGTAACTGGGGTTGGGCCATTATTATTCTGACCCTGTGCATCAAGCTGGCCTTTTATAAGCTGTCGGAAAAATCATATCGCTCGATGGCGCAGATGCGTAAACTGACCCCGCGTATTCAGCAGTTGAAAGAACGCTATGGCGATGATCGTCAGAAGATGGGACAGGCGCAGATGGACTTGTTCCGCAAGGAAAAAATAAATCCGCTGGGCGGTTGCCTGCCGATATTGGTGCAAATGCCGGTATTTATCGCTTTGTACTGGGTGCTGCTGGAAAGCGTTGAGTTGCGACAGGCGCCGTGGATTCTATGGATTCAGGATATGTCCACCGCCGATCCTTATTTTGTTCTGCCGCTGTTAATGGGCATCAGCATGTTCATTCAACAGAAACTGAACCCTGCGCCGGTGGATCCGATTCAGGCCAAGGTGATGATGATGTTGCCGTTTGTGTTCACCGTCTTTTTTGCCTTCTTCCCGGCCGGGCTGGTGATTTACTGGGTGGTCAACAATACGCTGTCGATCATTCAGCAATGGTATATCACCCGCGTTGTAATCAAAGCCTGATCGCCGGGTGACAGATGAAGCCGGCATGAGTCCGCGCGATTATATCGAAGACACCATTGCCGCCATCGCCACTCCGGCAGGTCGGGGGGGCGTCGGCATCATCCGCATCTCCGGCCCCAAGGCCGGTTCCATTGCCCGCGTAGTGCTGGGAAGCTTGCCTGCCCCCCGCACGGCCGAATACCTGCCGTTTTTTGATGATGAAAAAACCCTGATCGATCAGGGCATCGCCCTTTATTTTCCCAGGCCCCATTCTTTTACCGGTGAAGACGTGCTGGAGCTACAGGCTCACGGCGGACCGGTGGTGCTGGATCTTTTGCTTAAACGCGTGTTGTCGCTGGGTGCGCGCATCGCCCGTCCCGGTGAATTCAGTGAGCGCGCGTATTTAAATGACAAAATTGATCTCACTCAGGCGGAGGCGATCGCCGATCTTATTGACGCCAGTACCGAGCAGGCGGCGCGATGCGCCATGCACACGCTCGAAGGCGTTTTTTCAGACTGGGTGCATGCTACCGTCGAACGCCTGATCCATTTGCGCATGTATGTGGAAGCGGCGATTGATTTTCCCGAAGAGGAAATCGATTTTCTTGCCGATAAAAAAGTAACCGAGGAACTGGATGCTTTGCTGGCTGATCTGGATAGGGTCATCGAACAGGCGCATCAGGGACAGTTGTTGCGTGAAGGCATGCGCATAGTTCTCGCCGGTCAGCCGAATGCTGGCAAGTCGAGTTTATTGAACCAACTGGCCGGGCGCGAATCCGCCATCGTCACGGACATTCCGGGCACCACCCGCGATGTGTTGCGTGAGGAAATCAGCATCGATGGCATGCCAGTGCATGTTATTGATACCGCCGGTTTGCGTGAGAGCAAAGACGCCATCGAACAGGAAGGCATTCGTCGCAGCTGGCGGGAAATGGAACAGGCGGATCGAATATTACTCTTACTGGATGATCGTACTGGTTATAGTGAGGAGGAAGAAAAAATTCTCTCGCAGTTACCGCCAAATCTGCCGGTCACGCTTATCTATAATAAAATTGATTTAAGCGGTTCGCAGCCAGCGTTAAAAGAAAAAGATAATCGCATGCATCTGTGGTTATCGGTAAAAAATAAAACCGGCATGGAAGTATTGCGCAGTCACTTAAAAGACTGTGTTGGCTTTAATGCGGCGGCGGGTAATGAAGGCCGCTTCATGGCTCGGCGTCGTCATGTGCTTGCGCTTGAGCAGGCGCGCGAGTCCATAAAAAAAGGCGCGACGCAGTTACGTGATTATGCCGCCGGAGAATTGCTGGCCGAAGAGCTGCATCAGGCGCAAACAAAGCTCGCGGAGATTACCGGCGAGTTCAGCAATGATGATTTGCTCGGGCGTATATTCAGCAGCTTCTGTATTGGCAAATAAAAAGGCGGTGATTGCCCACCGCCCTTTTATTTTTTAACGCAAATCGGTTCAGGAGACGGCTTTTAAATCGCCGTTATTATCATCCAGATGTTTCTGGAAAATCGCCTTGTGCACATCACCGACGCTGACGATGCCGACCAGTTTTTTACCTTCGGCAACGGGAATACGACGGATCTTTTTCAGGCACATGATGGAGACGGCTTTTAAAATAGGATCGTCCGGGGTGACGGTGAACAGGCCGGGCTTCATGATATCTTTTACCTGCAGGTTAAGAATATCGGTGTATTCATTTTCCAGTTGCTCAAAATCATAGCTGCCAATCTGCATGTATTCATCAACTTTTGGATACATACTATTGAGCACATCCTTTTCAGAAATGATGCCGATGATTTCATTCTCAGCATTAATAATAGGTACACCACTGATTTTATTGAAGCACATGGTAACGGCGATTTCGCGTATTGGGGTTGTCAGGGTTGCGACCTTAACATTGGTGTTCATGATGTCTTTGACTAACATATCTTTTCCTATCCTCCACTTCATATTGTTTGATTTGCGGGATGTCTATACATCTAAAAAAATAAAGGCTTCAGTTTCCCGCTTAAGATGAAGTTATAAGCATACCGTACAGATGTATTACCTTTTACTTTAGACAAAATATAAGGTTTTGCCGTGGGAACGCCAAGTTTTTTTATTTAATGGAGGTGATATATAAATTTAATATTAGCTGAGACTTATTTAATAGCCGAGCAAAATTATTTTTTTCGCGGGTGAAAGTGCTTGATTTTCTTCCTGAAATGCAAAAATAATCGAGGCGAAGGGTTTTTGGCATAACGCAGATGGTTATAGAGCTGGGTAATGGCGCTGATGCTGTTCTGCAAATCCTGGCGTAGCAACATGACTCGCCGGGCATAGTCCTGTGCGGTTTCCTCCGGTTTACGGACAAAACCCAGGCGCGCCAGTTTTCTGCAAAATTGCGCATAGGCCTGATTTACAGGATTCAGTTGCTGCTGTCGTTGGCGAAAGACAAACAGGGTGATAAACAGAAGACAGGCGATAAAAATGGCCGCTAACAACAAGGCCAGATGGCGCAGCGTTAGTTTGTCTGCGCCGAACATGGAGAGCAGTGATTTTTGCCGGGTGTTGTTATAGCCCACAACCCAGTCATTCCAGCCGCTGTTGACCCTGTCCCAGGCATAGCGCATGTCACGAAGTTTATTGATGAGCCAGCCCTGTTCCAGTTTAATGCGCGCGCGCGCCTGTTCATCTTTACGCCGCAGCCGATCTTCAACCGCTTCGATGCGTGATTCGGGAATCACGCTGGTGGGATCAATGCGCAACCAGCCCTTACCGGGCAGCCAGACTTCAACCCAGGCATGGGCGTCGGATTGGCGCACGATCATATAATCTGAAAGCGGATTCATTTCACCACCCTGATAACCGCTGACTATGCGAGCCGGTATCCCGGCGAGTCGCATCATTATCGCAAATGAGGAAGCATAATGAACGCAGTAGCCACGCCGGGTTTGAAACAGAAAATCATCAACAATATCATTTTCAAATTGGGGTGGTCGGCGGGTGTAGATAAAATTTTCTGTGCGAAAAAAATTTAGAATGGCGTTAATGTAGGCGCTATCACGCATATATTTTTGTCGAAGTTGGCGCACGAAGCGTCGTGTTTGCGGCGCGGCCTGTTCGGGAACCTCAAGATACCGGTGACTGTTGGTAATGCTGTTCGGGTCAAGCTGGTAATTAAGATAGGCGCGCATATTATAACGAGTAACGTTGCGGACTGGATAGGCTTGCAGTAATTGCATGTCTTCAGTGAGGTGGGCATTGTCAGGAATCATGCCGGGCAACTCGAGGGCAAAGAGCCAGTGGCGATTATGTGGCTCCAGAGTGATCGTATAATCAACCGGAACAGAAAAGTGAATGTCATCCAGGTTGAGTCGGGAAGCGGAATCTTCTTTTAACACCTTCCATTTTTTACCTGTGAACAATGAAAGCACCGGGCCGCGCCAGTATAGCAACTCCTGTTGTGGCGGCGTCCCGTTAAATTTTATGCGAAAGGCGACTTCGGGATTGTCACTTAGTTTGCTAATGTGACCGGGCTCCAGTTCATCGGCCAGACCGGTGCTGGCGCCCCGCCCGTCTTCAGGCAGGCTCCACAGAGGGCCGGGCAAACGGGGAAATAAAAAAAACAACATCAGCATCAGCGGTATGGCTTGAAGCACCAGAATAAATGCCTGGCCGACACTTTGTCGTAAGGCGAGAGCCAGAGGTTTATTTTGAATCGCCGGGTGGTTATAAATGATCATGGTTGTGATCAGACTCATCACAACCACCAACATATAGGCGCCGCTATAAAGCGACTGGTCGAATAGAAAGCTGGTGATCAAAATAAAAAAACTGATGTAAATAATAATGACTACATCACGGCGTCCCTTTATCTCCATGAGTTTGAGACAGAGCATGAGTAACAACATCGCGCTGCCGGCAGTGCGTCCAATCAGGGTGGAATAACTGGCAAACAGCCCGGCCAGGGAAACCAGTAAAATCAACAGACGCAAATATTTACCGGGCAAACCGGCGCGACCGGTTTCATATAAAAACCGCAGGCC
>WFVC01000203.1 GCA_015491815.1 Gammaproteobacteria bacterium
CCGTCGTTACCGTACCCGGGACGAGGCCAGGGCCGATGTATTTCATTACATCGAGCGGTTCCACAATCCGAGAATGCGGCGTAGAGTGGCCAGGCAGGATCAGAAGTTTTCAGCCGTTTTTAAACCGTCCGTGGAAACGGGGTAGAACCCATCCGATGAAATTGAGATTGGCGATTGGCATGTGTTCTGCTCCCGGCTTAATCTTCGAGTAGAAAGTACGCCTGCGATAAAATAGGCAACGCCACATCAGACAGCGTATTGCTTTTAGCTTTCGTAAGTATAGGTAATACGGTCTTTGCGCCGACCTTTGGGGGGCGTTTGTTGAATTATTACGCCTTTGAGGGCGCTTTGTTCGACTTCCTGTCGTTCATGCATGTAGGCTTCATTCAGGGGTTGAATAAAGTAACGATCATTTTCAATTCGGAGTTGGCGCAATGACAGGCCGCCTTCGAGCATGACCAGTACGTAGACGCGATCGCGAATGACCGCATCCTGATCGATAACGACAATGGCGCCGTCTCTGAATTCCGGTTCCATGCTGTCGCCGATAACCTGCAGGGCGATGAGTTCACTGGCGGCACAGCTGCCCTGTGCAAGTTCGGCTTCAATTTGCGCTTTTATATCTGGATCAGTCATTTTCAATCATTTGTTGCTGTAAGAGTTTTATATTATACGCCGTGGGGATGCAGGCGTCAGCCCTGTACGACTTCAGTCGCACAATTTAACCCTGCAAATGCCCGGTTTGTTCCTCCTGTTGTTGCAGAGCCCACATCTGCGCATAGAGACCGTCTTTTTCCAGCAAGGCGGCGTGATTGCCCCTTTCAACAATACGGCCCTGTTCCATCACCAGAATTTCATCGGCGTCAATCACAGTGGAAAGGCGATGGGCGATGACCAACGTGGAATGTTGTTGCGATAATTCACTCAGCGACTGGGTGATGGCCTGTTCCGAATGTGAATCCAGTGATGAGGTGGCTTCGTCGAATATCATAATCGGTGGATTTTTGAGAATGACCCGGGCGATGGCGACCCGCTGTTTTTCACCGCCGGATAATTTCAGCCCCCGCTCGCCAACGATGGTTTCATAGCCTTCGGGTAGTGATTCGATTAATTCATGAATATGCGCCAGCTTTGCCGCCTGAATAATTTCCTCACGGCCGGCATCCGGTCGCGCATAGGACAGGTTGTAATAGATAGACTCATTAAAGAGCACGGTATCCTGCGGCACGATGCCAATTGCGCGACGTAAACTGTCCTGAGTGACCTCGTCAGTCGCCTGCCCGTCTATCAGAATGCGACCTGAATTAATATCATAAAATCGAAACAGTAATCTCGCCAGTGTCGACTTGCCTGCGCCTGACGGACCAACCACGGCAAGTTTTTCACCCGGATGAATGGTGAAACTGACGTCGTGCAAAATAGGACGATCGGGCCGGTAGGCGAAATTGACCTTTTCAAAACGCACTTCACCATCCGTGACTTTTAAATCACGGGCATCCGCTTTGTCTTTGACTTCAATCTCTCGATCCAGCAATCGCATGACCTGTTGCATGTCAGCCAGCGTATGTTTGAGCATGCGATAGATAATGCCGAGAAAGCCCAGTGGAATAAATAACTGCAGCATCAAAGTATTGACCAGCACCAGATCGCCCAGACTCAATTCACCGGCGACAACGCCCTGCCCGGCTGAAATCATAATCAGGGTAAGGCCGACGGCGATAATCGCGCCCTGCCCAAAATTAAGCAGGGACATGGAGGTCTGACTTTTAACCGCAGCATGTTCCCATTCATTCAGGGTTTGATCATAGCGTTGCAACTCATACGCTTCGTTATTGAAATATTTGACCGTTTCATAATTAAGCAAGCCGTCCACGGCCTGACCACTGGCTTTTGAATCCAGCGCATTCATGCTGTGACGATAATGCATGCGCCAGTTGGTTACGGCAAATGTAAAACCGATATAAACGGCCACAGTGCTAAATGTGATCACGGTAAAATGAATTTCATACTGATGCAGCAGAATAAACGCGACCATGATGAATTCCGTCAGCGTTGGCAGAATATTAAAGACCATATAATTAAGAATCGAGCTGACGCTCATTGCCCCGCGTTCAATGTCGCGGCTGATGTTTCCGGTGCGTCGATCAAGATGAAAGCGCAGGGACAGATTGTATAAATGCTGTAAGACCTGGCGTGAAAGCCGGTGCATCGCACCATAACGCACGCGGGCGAATATCGCATCGCGCAATTCGTTAAACAGCGAACTCGACAGACGCAGAGCGCCATAGGCAAGAAACAGAACAATAGGCAGAACAAGACCATCCTGACCTGTCAGGTTGCTGCTGTTGCTATCCAGCGCATCCACGATTTCCTTGAAAATCAACGGCACGCCAACCGTTGCAATCTTGGCCAGAATCAGAGCCAACAGGGCAAACAGGACGCGCCCCTTATACGCCCAGATATAGGGCAACATGCGTCTGAGATTGTGTAAATCGTTGCGCTGCGTTTCCGGCGCTGTGGTATAAAGTAGGTGGTGCATGAATTTTGCTATCGATAGATAAAAAACGGATACTACCACAGAGCAAGCTAAACGCTGCCATCCCTGAATTCCCTGTAAATTCAGGGGAAAAGAAACACGGCGGCGAACATTCCAGAAAATAAAATCCCTGAGATAATAATGCTATTATGGCGATTCATACACAGATTGTTACGGTCGTGAAAATGCATGCATCGATAAATAATTTCACCCGCCGGCTGGCGCTGCTATTACTCAGTCTGCTGCTGTTTGCCTGTAATGATGAACCTGCGGCTCAGGCCGGCCATCGGCCTCAAACAAGCGCACGAGTAGAGCTGGGTGATGTCCGCAATGCGCCGCTGCAGGCGGAGCAGACCCTGCTTGGCGCTTTGCAGGCGCAACAGCATGTGCGTATTTTCAATCAGGAGTCCGGGCGTATTGTCGCCCTGCCCTTTTATCCCGGCGATCAGGTTGAAAAAGGCGAACTGCTGATTCAGATCGATGATCGTCTGCTGCAAAGTGAACTGGACAAGGCCAAAGCGACGCAGGCGCAGGCGGAGATCGATCTGCATCGCATAAAAACTCTGATGCCGCGCAAGCTGGCTTCAGAGGATGAATTAAGTCGCGCCCGCACCGCGCTGGAGCTGGCGCGGGCTGAAAAATCGATTCTTGAAACCCGTCTGAGTTATACCCGTATTCGCGCGCCTTTCTCCGGCGTCATCAGTGAGCGCCGTTATGAACCGGGAGACATCGCCCCCCTGCATAGCCAGATACTGAGCATGTATGAACCGGATAATTTAAAAA
>WFVC01000204.1 GCA_015491815.1 Gammaproteobacteria bacterium
GAACGCATGCACCCGGAAGAAAAATAAATTTATTCTGTTGGGGCGGGTTTGTAAGCCGGCGCTGGTTGCTGCTTCTCCAGTCTTTTCAGTTTGTTTAATACCCGCTGCGCCCGGTTGATATGCGCTTCCAGCGCTTCATTATCGGGTGTGATTTTTCTAAGGCTAATCCAGATGCTTAAGGCTTCAGTAATTTTTCCTTCACTGTAGAGTTGACGTCCGGCATCCATGCTTTGCGCAATGCCGTTGTCAAGTTCCTGTTTGAGAAGAGCGCTGTATTGTTGTTGCTCTTCTGTTTGCTTATGACTGGCGAGTTTTTGCAGGTGTTGGCTGGCGCGCAGCAGATTCTCGTGGCTGTATCCCTGTTTGAGTTCCTTGAGCAGAGCATCGCTGACTTTGATCTGTTGCTGATGCCAGCTATGATCATAACGCTGCAGTTTCGTCCTTGCCGGTTGCAGGTTTTTAGAATAGCGGTTTTCCTGATCGATTTCTTCGACCAGTTCAAGACAATGACGCCCCAGTTCATAAAGTTCTTTATCCATTGCCTCATGCGCGCAGCGAACCAGATCTTTGAGGGTTCGGGATTTTTCCTGTTTAAACTGTTGTTGCTGTTGTCGACGTTCATAATTATTGGGTTGCGTGCTGACGATAGCATCGAGAAGGGGCTCGGCGTCTTTGAGCCAGATGCCCTTGTGAATATCAAGTTGCATATTTAATTCGTTGATGCGTTTTTCACGGGCGACGAGGAAATCCTTTTTCGCTTTAACTAGAGTCTGACTTTGAGGCAGGCTTGCTTGCGCCTGCTTTAGCGCCTGTTGCGCCTGATGCCATTTGTTTTGCTGTTGTAATGTTTTTACTCTGGACAGTGTGCCGGTTTCCAGTTTTTTGATGAGATCCTGCAGACGTTTTTTCTGCGTCATCAGGGCGGTGTAATCCGGATGTTCGGGAGTGATATTGTTGAGAATGCTCTGCGCTTTACTGTAACGTTGTTCCTTGATCAGCGCGTCAATATAACCCGGTGACTGGCTGTGAAAGGATTGCAGAAAACTGCAGCCGCCAGAAAAAACAAGGCTTGTCGCCAGCACGAGTAGTTTCAGGTTTTTCATGCCACGTGTTTTCGGGAAATGATCCGCTGAATGGTTTTGTCCATATCCTGCTGACGATCCCGGATATGGCGCACGATATACGTCGACACCGGTTTTTCAATGCCACGCAGCTGAACCTGCTGCTGGAAGTCAGCCTGAACACGTTGACGGATACTGTCATCACGGTACATGGCTTCGGTGATGATCACCTGCCCCTCTTCGGCGGCGGTGTGCAGGCGGGAAGCCAGATTAACTGAATCACCAACTACGGTATATTGCATGCGCTGACTGGAACCCAGATTGCCGGCCAGCATTTCACCGGAATTAATGCCAATGCGAAAACGCACCGGGAATTTGCCCTGTTGCTGTCGTTTCTGATTAAGTTGTTCAACCAGCGCCTGAATCATCAGGCCGCAGGCTATGGCATTGTATTTGTGATCGGGATCGTATTCGGGCACGCCGAATACCAGCATGACGCAATCACCCATGTATTTGTCGATGGTGCCGTGATGCAGATGACTGACGGTGGCGATGTAGCCGAAGTATTCATTCAGCAGTTCAGCGACTTCGGTGGCCGGCAGGTTTTCAGACAGGCGGGTGAAGCCGACAATGTCGGCAAACAGGACGGTTGCCTCGACATGTTTGCCGCCGAGTTTGACATGATCGAGGTTGCTCATGATTTGCTTGGCGATGCTTGGTGAAACAAAGCGTGAGAAGGCATTTTCCACCTGTGATTTCTCCAGCAGATCGCTGGCCATGTTGTTGAAGGCTTCGGTGAGATAACCGATTTCATCATTGCGCCTGTCCTGAATGCGGTAATCATAATCGCCTTCGCCGATCGCGCGACTGGCATTCATTAAAGTATGAATGGGGCGGGAGATCCATTTGCCAGTAATGAAGGCGACGACGATGCCGAGCAGGATCATGATCAGGGTTGCGCTACTGATAGTGGTGATGGTGTTGTTGATCGCTTCGTTCATCAATTTGCGACTAAAGGACACCACCGCATGTCCGGCAATCACATCCTGATAACGAATGGGGGTGATGAAGGAGACGACATCGAGGGCATGCCCTTTTTCATCGCGGGCGGTCCAGTTGGCCTTGTAGTTCGAAGGACTGAATTCTTCCGTGCGTGAATAGAGACTGAGCAGGCCTTCGCTTGGAGCAATGCCGGAGGAGGTCAGCACTTTGCCATTTTCAGCATAGATAAGGGCGCCGAGGATGTAGTCATTGTTGCCGAGATTATTGCTGACCACCATCAGCCCGAGGATGTCATCGGAGAGGACGGGTTCCTTGGCGGATTCGGCCAGCTGGTTGACCACGGTCTGGCCGAAGTGGTTCATCTGTTTTTGCAGCAGGCGGGTTTGCTTGTTGACCACGACCAGTCCCAGTATGCCCATGCCGAGACTGATGAGCAGGGTGAACAGCAGCGCCAGTTTGTAGGCAATCGG
This sequence comes from Gammaproteobacteria bacterium, assembly GCA_015491815.1. Taxonomy (GTDB): domain Bacteria; phylum Pseudomonadota; class Gammaproteobacteria; order UBA6429; family Thiohalophilaceae; genus JAADGZ01. The sequence goes on from WFVC01000204.1 coordinate 2,534, forward strand.
GAAATACTCGGGCAGCCGCAGGCGGCCGATGCTGCGCGACTGGCTGATGCCGATATCGGCCGGGGCGGCGGTTCCGGTTTTTCCTGATTGTTTATGCATAGGCTAATTATACCGCTAAAGTCGGATTACTGGCGGTAATCTTGCCGGATTGTGATGGCGGTTGCTTTTTCCGGGGTCGGTTTTTGACGGGAAAATGACAGGTCTGGATGAATTTCATCCGCCGGAGCTGTTTTGCCGGACGCCCATCGTATACAATGCCGCCGTCATTATTGCTGAGGAAACTGCTATGTCGTTGATTCGCCCTTTTGCCGCCTTGCGTCCCGTATCGGGACATGTGGCTGATGTTATCGCCCCCCCCTATGATGTGTTGAATACGGAAGAAGCCCGCGCCCGGGCGGCGGGTCGTCCCTACAGTTTCCTGCATATTTCCAAACCGGAAATCGATCTGCCTCCGGGCACTGATCCCTTTGCGCCTGAAGTTTACGCCAAAGGCGCGGAAAATCTGCAGCGCCTGATAAATGAAAAAATTCTGTTTCGTGAAGAGTCCCCCTGTTATTACGTTTATCGATTAATTATGGGAGAACACAGGCAAACCGGATTGGTCGCCGTCGGCTCGGTGAAAGATTACGACAGCAACCGGATCCGCAAGCACGAATTCACCCGACCGGATAAAGAAGACGATCGGGTGCGTCAGATCGACGCCCTGAATGCGCAGACCGGCCCGGTTTTTCTGACCTATCGTCACAATGATACGGTTGACGCCGTGGTCGAAAAAGTCGCTGCAGGAACAGCGGAATATGATTTAACTGCAGATGACGGCGTGCAACACACTCTCTGGGTGGTGAATGATGCGCAGGATATAAAAACGCTGACTGATACCTTTGATGCAATGGACTGTCTGTATATTGCCGATGGTCATCATCGTTCAGCCGCCGGCTCCCGGGTCGCGGCCATGCGTCGGGAAGCGGGTCGGGCGACCACCGCATCGGATTATTTTCTTTCGGTGATTTTCCCCGACAATCAGATGAAAATTCTGGATTACAATCGGGTGGTGAAAGATCTCAATGGTCTGAGTGAAACGAATTTTCTTAGCGCGCTGGAAAAAGATTTCAGCGTGGAAAAAAGCGCGACGCCGGTTTCACCGGCTGCGACGCTGGAATTCGGCATGTATCTGGCGGGCAACTGGTATCGTTTGAACATCAATCCGGATCGCGTGCCGGGTACGGATGATCCGGTCGGACGACTGGATGTCAGCCTGTTACAGAATAACCTGATCAGTCCCTTGCTGGGCATCGATAATCCGCGGGTGGACAAACGCATCGACTTTGTCGGCGGGATTCGAGGTTTGGGTGAACTGGAAAAACGGGTGGACTCCGGTGAGATGGCGGTGGCGTTTTCTCTGTACCCGACGGTGCTCAGGGATCTGATGGCGGTGGCTGATGCAAACGAAGTCATGCCGCCCAAGTCCACCTGGTTTGAACCCAAACTGGCGGATGGGCTGGTGTCGCACGTGCTGGATGAAAAGGGTTGCTGACTATAGACGTCGCCGATAATCTGTACGCCGTTTGTTTAGCCAACAGCGCCTAGAACGCATCATCGAAATTGTAATTAAGTTCCGGGTTGGGTTGCTGCAGGAAATGTCCCTGAATGAAATCAACCTGGCATTGCCAGAGCAGGGCAAGGCTGTTGGCGTCTTCGACGAATGAGGCGATGGCCAGAATATCTTCTTCAGAGGTGGAGCTGGTAATGGCTTTAACCTTTTCCTGATTCTCGACGCTTTGCGCCAGATTGTGAATAAGATCGTAGTGTAGCTTGATATAGTCGACTTTGAGTTGTTTGAGTGACTCAAGGGTATTGTTTTCAATACCAAAGTTATGCAGCGCAGTCCGGCAATGCAACTGTTTTAGCCCATCGATGAGTTGCTTGGCGGGCTTGATATGATTTAGCGCCGTATCTTCATCCAGTTCAAAAACCAGATTTTCGGTGGTCAGGCGCAGCGCCTTGATGCGCTCACTGAGCCAGGGGATAAACTCCGGATCAATCAATGAGCTTTCAGAAATTTTAACAAAGAAACGTGTTAATAAATTCTGTTTTTCCCGCTCTATTAGTAATTTGAATACGTTGGCGATGACCCAGCGATCAATGTACTTGGTCAGGTTAGCCTCATTGGCTGAGGGCATAAATTCACTGGGTTGAAGTTCTTTGTTATTTTCATCCAGCATGCGCACCAGTACTTCGTAATGTGCGCCGGGTTCGCCATGCAGGCTGACAATAGGCTGGAAAACCAGGCGGAAACGATTCTGTTTAAGGGCTTCTTTTATCATGAAGGCCCATTGGTTGATCTGCTCTTTTTCAGCTAGTTCAGCGACAGCGGGGTTATAAATAGAATATTGATTACCCCCGGCTTTTTGCGCTGCTTCGCAACCTTTTTCCACACGACTAATACATTCCTGTGAGTTGCTGATGGTTTCATTTATGCGCATGATGCCGATGCTGGCGGTGGTATTGATCAGTTTTCCATTAATATCAGAAGTATGCTCACTAATGGATTTGCATAATACCGTAGCAATTTTTTCGGCCTGTTCAATGTCGATGTTATGCAATAACAGGCTGAATACCGGGCCTTCATAGCGCGCCAGAATGCCCGTATTGCCAATTTTGGAATTTAATAATTCAGCAATATCGGCAAGCAGAAGATCAGCGCCGGAAATATCGACAGCCTGGCGAATACTGTCGAATTTGTCGATGGCGATAAACATCAGCACACCGTGAGCCTTGCCTTCGACAGAGAGACCGAGTAGTTTATTTATTTGTTCGAGGAAGTGAGTGCGGTTGTACAGGTTAGTAAGAAGATCCTGTTTGCTCAGGCTGTGCAGACGTTTTTCCAGTTCTTCACTGTCAGATTGATCACGAATAATAATTTGCGAGCAGCTTTCCCCTTCCATGCTGGCGCGGGAAAATTCCATGGTAATGTTAAAACTGTCACCGTTGACCTGTTTGCCTTCAACTTCAATCGTGTCTTCAGTATTTTGTCCCTTGGCGTATTTACGCAGAAATTCCTTGAGCAAGGGGTGATCGTCTGCGCCGACCATATCAAGGATCGGCACGCCTTCGATATCTTCAAGATCGGCATAGCCAAACATTTTCAGGTAGGCGCTATTGGCATAAATGTGCATGCCATCATGAACATAGGCGATGGCGTCACGAGACTGATCGATGAGATAGCGCGTGCGCTTTTCGGTTTCCAGCAGCATTTGCTCGTTACGCCGGAATGCGCGCCGGATTTTCAGATCGTTGACTTCACGATCAACGATATGTCGGAGTAACTCTGGCTGGTCGCTGGCGACCATATCACGCGCGCCGGCCTGCAGTTCTTCGAGCGCATCCGGGGTTTTACCGGGGTCGGTGATTACGATAAGAGGAAGGTCGCGATCTGATTTTTGCAGAAATTCAACAGCCTGTTTGGCGCTGTAAATGGGCGTCTGTTTTTTCGACAGAATGATATCAATGGGGTTGTCTTCCAGCGCGTCATGAAGATCTTCTTCATCTTCAACGCGAACATCCCGAATAATCTGTCCCGCATTGCGTAGAATATTGATCAGAGCTTCGGCTTCTTCCGAATTATCGAACAGGGTAAGGATTCGCAGTAAATTCTTGTCACTCACGCACTATAACCTTGTGGGGGAATCAGTAAGCTATTGTATAACCGCATATCGAGTTATTTTCAAGCCTGCTATTTCGGAGCTGTGTAGGATGAGGGGTATTTAAGTTTGCCGGTAAACTACATTGCGGACCATATTTTTTCAAAATCCTTGTCGACTTCCCAATGGCCTGAGACGTCATGTGATTCATCCTCATGTTGTTCGGCGTTGAGTAGTTTAAACTGAAATTGACTAAACAGGCCGGTGCACTGAGTGATGGTGGTCAGTTGCGCAGGCAGATTTTTACCCAGAATATTGATCACGATCTGATTACCTACTCGCCAGGGGGCAGGAGACGTGATCAAACTGGCGGGTTGCTGGATGGCTGGAATTTCAGGCAACATCAGGGTGCGCTGGTAAGCGGATTTGTTATTTTGCGCCGCCAGTGAACGAATACCGACGGCGGCGGCATCGGGGTTCAGCATTTCGATGCCAAGACGCAAAGTGCGTGTGCTGGAAAATTTCATCCAGCGAATAACGCCGATGCTCCATTTCCAGAGTCCTTCTGTTTTACGTCGGATACCGATTAGTTCCCCCACCTGCGCCTTGGCGCTGTTGCCCTTGCGATATTCCAGACAGTAGCCGCCGGCGCTCTCGTTGATGATTGCCCAGCTGCCCTGTGGATAGGCGGGCGAGGCCGGATTGCTGCGATCTTCCGGGTTGCTGAGATTTATTTCTTCTTCAACAAGCGGAGACAGACCGGGCAGCTCGGTCGGATACACCATATTCCAGATATCCGGTTTTTCCTCATTAACATTTTCGATCACCATGCTTTCGAAGTGCGCCGGGTTATTATAAATATCGCTCTGTTTTGCATCCCGGCGATGAGCAATATGTTTGTGAATGGCGTTGAGGCCGATACTGACTTCGACTTTTTCCTTTATCTGCGTGCGCGAAAAACTGCGTTTGGCCTCAACTCCCCAGGCGATCAGCAAACGGCGCAATAGATCATGCGAGAGATCGGGGCGGGCGAGTTCGACACTGGTAATGGTGCTTTCGCCAATATCCTCGGTGCTTTGAATTTCACTGCGAATCAGTTCCGCCAGGCTTTCCGTATTGAGTATCCGGCATTGCTGAGGATCACAATCTTCGGGCATGGTCATGGCCAGAGAGCGGGGAGGGGCGTCGCGATCCAGCATCACGGCGAAGTAGCCGCTTTCCCGTTCCTTGTAGTCGTCGATGTTTGAGAGTTGACAATGCCGGGTCCAGCGTTCCAGCGTGGAATATATTTTACTGGCTTCGCCCTGACGCAATTTATAGGGGGAGGCGAGGGCAAGCAGCAGAATGCGGCTGTATTCCGCGTTGATGCTGGCGCGTTCGACATAGATGCGTTGATAGTCGGCAACCAGCTGGTTTTCGAGTTTGCGTGACTCGGCAATGCTGTAGAGTTTGTGCAGTTCCAGCCAGACTTTGGGCGCGCAGGGCGCGTAAATCTGGTAGGAGGTGAGCAGGGTGCGGCCGCAATAGGTAATCGCGCGGTGAAGCAGGGTGGCGAGCAGTTTTTTATCGGTAAACAGGAAGCTGTTCGTCAGCATATCGCTGATCGCGATTTTGTAACCGGTGGCCATGGCGGCCTGGATTTCACGGGTGGCGGCGGCGATTTTCTGATTTTTTACCGGCAGCGGATAACTGGCGCCGATAAAATGTTTTTTCAGTGAGTCCGTCACATACTGAACGGGATCGCGTAGCGACTCCAGAAAGCGCAGGCGATCCTGATAGGAATAATGGGTCTGGTTGACATTCAACAGGGCGTCGTAGAGCAGACGTGCGGTTTCCCCCAGATTCGCGCGCGGCAGATCGTCCAGCCATTGCTCGACCTTCTTCGGGCGAATATTGAATGATGTCTTATTCGCCTTGCTGCGTTCGGGGATATCTATTTCAGGTGGCTTGGCCACGTACTTTCTCCAGACATTTCAGATGATGCGGCCTTGCCCACATTCCGAATGTTTAACTAATTGAAATTATGGCATATTCGTTTAAATACTGCATGTGCTCTAGTTGTTTAAAAAGTAAGCAATTGGTCATAGGGCAACCGTTTGTCGGACAAAAACTCGCCTTTATCGGTAATTCCCTGACCGCTCCCGCCGCCATTCTCAATCCGGCCCGGTTTTGCATGCCGTCTGCAACGGTGTTTTCGCACCGGCGCCGGCCTGCTCTTTGACCAGCTCCGGTAACAGGTAGCCGGGTAGCTGCTGACGCAGGGCTTCATGCAGGGCAATGGCCTCCGCCTCGGGCACTTCAAAATGCTGCGCGCCTTTGACTCTGTCTAACTGGTGCAAATAATAGGCCAGCACGCCGGCGGAAAAGAGCTGTTCACTGAGCCGGCGCAGAGTATCGACGCAGTCATTGACGCCCTTGAGCAACACAGACTGGTTCAGCAGAGTCAGTCCGCACTGGCGCAATCTGCCTAAGGCGTTGACGACAGATTCATCAAGCTCCTTCGGGTGATTGCAGTGAATCACCATAACTGTTTGTAATTTAATACTTTTTATAAGAACGAGCAGGCTGTTGTCAATGCGCTCCGGCAGCGCCACCGGGCTGCGACTGTGAATGCGCAGACGCTTGATATGAGGGATGGCCTGAATCTGCTGAATCAGCGCGCGCAGGCGTTGATTGCTCAGACTGAGCGGATCGCCGCCGCTGAGAATGACTTCAGTGATGCTGTCGTCGGCTTTAATATAATCCAGCGCGGCAGGCAGGTGCGTCAATAAATTGTCGTCTGCATAGGGGTAATGCCGCCGGAAGCAGTAGCGGCAGTGAATGGCGCAGACGCCGGTGGTCATCAACAACACCCGCCCCTGATATTTGTGTAACAGCCCCGGGGCGTTGCGCGCCCCGCCATCGCCAACCGGATCCGGACTGAAGCCGGGCGCATCCTGCAGTTCTTCCGCAAGCGGCAGAATCTGGCGCAACAGGGGATCGGCGGGATCACCGGGCTGGATGCGCGCCAGCCAGGAAGCCGGGGCGCGCAGCGGAAATGCCGTCCCAGCCTCCTCGGCAGGGCGAAGCAGGGATGCGGGCAGATCCAGCTGTTGCAACAATGCCAGCGGTTTGCGCAGCGCTCCGGCCTGCTGCTTTTGCCAGTTTTTATCCGCGCGGATGGATTTATCGGCTGTGGTGTCCGGCTTGATCTGCAAAAGTCTGGCGGTTTTCGGTATCATGGCTCTTTTGTACGTGGTGCGTCTGCACAGCATAACAGCATAATTGAGGCTTACATGGCAACTTACAGTACCAATGAATTTCGCAGCGGCTTAAAGCTGATGCTCGATGGCGATCCCTGCAGCATTATTGAAAATGAATTCGTCAAACCGGGCAAAGGGCAGGCCTTCAACCGGGTGAAAATCCGCAACCTCAAAACCGGACGGGTGCTGGAAAAAACCTTCAAGTCGGGTGAGTCGGTCGAAGCCGCCGATGTCATCGATACCGATATGCAATATCTCTATACTGATGGCGACGCCTGGTATTTTATGGATCCCGAAACCTATGAACAGGTCGGGGCGGACGAAAATGCGGTGGCCGATGCGGTTAAATGGCTGAAAGAACAGGATATCTGCGAGGTTACTCTCTGGAACGGCAACCCCATTGCTGTGACCCCGGCCAACCATGTGGTGCTGACCGTGACAGAAACCGATCCCGGTCTGCGTGGCGATACCTCCGGTGGCGGTGGCAAACCGGCGACCTGTGATACCGGCGCCGTCGTGCGGGTGCCGCTGTTCATCGAGGAAGGCGAGCAGATCAAGGTCGATACCCGCACCGGTGAATACATTGGTCGCGCCAAAGATTAATTTGATTGACGCCGATGTCTGACTGGCGGCCCTCGGCCTCCCTCGATACGCTTCGTTTACGGGCTCGCCTGCTGGCGCAGACGCGGGCCTTTTTTCATGCCCGCGATGTCTGGGAAGTGGACACCCCGGCGCTGTCACAGGCCGCTGCGCCTGATCCCCATATCCACAGTTTTGCCGTTTGTGCGGCGGACAAAACACCGCGTTATTTGCATACCTCCCCCGAGTTTCCGATGAAACGCCTGCTGGCGGCGGGCAGCGGTTCGATATATCAGATCTGCAAGGTGTTTCGCGAAGGCGAGGCCGGGCGGCGGCATAATCCTGAATTTACGCTGCTGGAATGGTATCGCACAGGTTTCGATCATCATGCCCTGATGAAAGAGCTGGATTTGCTGGTGCGGGAACTGGTTGGTGGGCGCTTACTTTTACAGGCCAGCCAGTTTTTCAGCTACGCGGAAGCGCTGCAGCGCTTCGCCGATCTGGATCTGCAAAAGGCGGATGTGGAGGCTCTGCAGGCCTGCGCCCGGCGTCACCGGCTGGATGCGCCGACGCTGGGTGATGATCGGGACGCCTGGCTGGATCTGCTGATGAGCCATGTGGTGGAGCCTGCCCTGCCCCGGGACTGCCCGGTGTTTATTTATGATTACCCGGCGTCGCAGGCGGCGCTCGCGCGGATTCGTGATGGAGTGGCCGAGCGTTTTGAGCTTTATATCAACGGTATGGAACTGGCCAATGGTTTCCATGAGCTTGCTGATGCGGAAGAACAGCGGCAGCGTTTTGAAGCTGAAAACCGGCAACGCCAACAGCAGGGCCTGCCGGTCGCGCCGATAGATACGCATTTACTGGCTGCGCTGGCGCAGGGCTTGCCCGATTGCGCCGGGGTGGCGCTGGGATTCGATCGATTGCTGATGCTGATAACGGGGCAGACGGAGATTGGCTCGGTGCTGTCTTTTGACAGTGAATGCACCTGAGAGCGCTTGCCGTTCAGTAGCCGCAAATAATATTAGGGAAGCTCTGATTAATTCCGCCGTTCGTGGTGAGCCTGTCGAACCATGAACGCTAAGCATTGTAAAATCATAATGTTATATGGTTCACCCTTCGACAGGCTCAGGGCGAACGGAATTAATCAGGTTCCTTAGGAAATACGAAAATTCAGACATCATTTTTTCATCAATCAGGGGAAAAAATTATTAATGATTTCCCGCCTGCGCCCGAAAACATAGACATGGACACAGGAACAAAAAAGATGACAAGCCAAGAAAAAATGTTGCCTACACTCAAGAATCCTTTCATCAAAAAACAGGTAGTCAATTTCAGAAACGCGGAACGGGATGTGGTGATCCTGCATGCCGAAGCCTGCGCCGCCGGGTTTAAAATACTGAATGGCGAATCCCCTGAAGCTGACGCGATTGACCGGGTTAATAAGCGTCTGGAAGCGGCGGAACAACATTACCGTGCGATTAGAACGGCCTTACTGCGTCTGAATATTGATATTAGCGCCATCGCCATGCTTTCGGATCGGGAGCGGCTGGATCTGTTTTCCCATTACTTCACGCTTTATACGCCTTCGGTTCCTGATGCCGTTGAGCTTTTTTCACGAGCCGAATTAAAAGCGCTGGTGGCGACGATTCCCTGATTTATTCTAAGGAAGCTCTGATTAATTCCGCCGTTCGTGGTGAAGTCCTGAGCCTGACGAAGGGTCGAACCATGAACGCTAAGC
>WFVC01000205.1 GCA_015491815.1 Gammaproteobacteria bacterium
CAAATAATGATAGTTAATACCTATCATTATAATACAAACAAACGATTTTACCTATTTACAGAAATAACCCAGAATGTTCCCCGTACTCAGACAAACCATTATTGAATCAATCCTTAAGAGGAGAAAGCCATGTTAGAAAACAGAGAAGGAAAAAACGTCCCCTCCGTTATTTTCAAAACCCGTAAAAACGACGCCTTTGTCGATGTCAGCAGTGATGAACTGTTCAAAGATAAAACCGTCATTGTCTTCGCCCTGCCCGGCGCATTCACCCCGACCTGTTCATCCACCCATTTGCCGCGCTATAACGAGTTGGCAACAGTTTTCAAACAAAATGGCGTCGATGAGATCATCTGCCTGTCCGTGAATGACGCCTTTGTCATGGATGCCTGGAAGCAAAGTCAGGAAGCGCAAAACATCACCCTGATCCCGGACGGCAATGGCGAGTTCAGCGAAGCCATGGGGATGCTGGTGGACAAGTCGGATCTGGGCTTCGGCAAACGTTCATGGCGGTATTCCATGCTGGTGAAAAACGGCGTGATTGAAAAGCAGTTCATCGAACCCGATGTTCCCGGCGATCCTTTCGAGGTTTCGGATGCGGATACCATGCTCGCCTACATCAACCCGCAGGCGAAAAAGCCGGAAGCGGTCAGCATTATCACCAAACCGGGTTGCCCGTTCTGCACCGGCGCAAAGGAACTGTTGAAAGAACACGGCATTGACTACGAAGAAATTACGCTGGGCAAAGACGCCTCATTGCGCTCCCTGCGCGCCATCAGCGGACATGAAACCGTGCCTCAGGTTTTCATCGGCGGGCGTCACATTGGCGGCTCGGAAGAGCTCGCCCTGTATCTGGAAACAGAAACCGAACAGGCCGCCTAACCGTCTTTAAGGGGACGTAGCGATTATTTTTTGATCAGCCTACGTCCCCTTAAATACAAGATACACTGCCACAACAATCTGATTTCGTAGCAAAGGAGTTGCTATGCCAAGACGTGCAAGGATATACCTTCCCGCCTTTCCCTACCATATTGTGCAACGCGACAATAACCGTGAGGCCTGTTTCGTTGCCACTAAGGACTATCGGTCTATTTGGATCTGTGAATCGAATGCGCAAATCGTTTAGGGAAGCTCTGATTTATTCCACCGTTCGTGGTGAGCTTGTCGAACCATGAATATAGAATAGAATAAAATCAGTGTCTTATAAATTACACCCTTCGACAAGCTCAGGGCGAACGGAATAAATCAGAGCTTCCTTAGGTATAATTTCAATCGTACCTACAACAGGCTCCGACAATACATTGTTTACTGAAATTAGGAACACTGACTTAGTAGGATTCTTCCCAGCTGATGTAATGTTCGAGATGATCGATCTTTTCCTGTTGTTCAAGAATAATATCCTTGACCACATCGCCCATGGCAATCAGGCCCAGAACTTTTTCATCCTCAACCACGGGCAGGTGACGTATGTGGCGTTTGCTCATAATTGAAAGACAGGCTTCGACGTCCTGTTCCGGAAAAGTATAATAAACCTGACGCGTCATCAGCGCTTTAACTTTCGTTTCCTTTGCCGGCAGATCATTGATAATAACTTTACGCGCGCAATCACGTTCAGAAATAATCCCAATCAATTTACCATCGAGCAACACCGGCAATGCGCCAATGCCCTTTTCATCCATCAGCGTAACCGCATCCGTTATACTGTCGTCAGGATGCACGCTCCATAGCTCATGGCCTTTTATTTCCAGTAGTTTTCCAACACTAATCATCGCGTGTCTCCTTTTACATTACCCTGTCTTACTCATAGCACATCCCGGCAGGAAAGACAGTGCAATAAACTATTTTGTGAGATTTAAACTGGCGTCAAGATTCATCTCATCACACAGGCCGGCAAAGTCTTCTCGCAAACCGGCAATCGACTGTTCCGCAGGAACGCCGATGGTCATCTGCAGGGCGAACATGGTGGCGCCAGTGTGTGCAGCCGGATAACAGCTGGTATCCATTTTGACGATGTTGATCTCACGCCGTGAAAAGAACCCGGTGATATCCTGCACAATACCGGGATGATCGATAGACACAACCTCCACTGAACAGGGAATCAGTACACGACTGTCTTCCTGCGCTTCGGTTAATTTTACCAGCAACTTCATATCCAGCTTGCCTTCCAACGCCTCAATGCCATTGATGAATTCATCAATAGCGGCATCCCCGCCGCTCACCAGCATTAAAATGGCAAACTCTCCCCCGAGCACGCTCATCCGGCTGTCTTCAATATTTAACTTACGCACGCTTAGCGCTTCACTTAGCGCACCGACGATTCCCGGACGATCTTTGCCAAGAGCGGTAATAACCAGTTGTTTGTTCACTATTTTTTCTCTCCTCTCATTCTGTATTCATGCCGGGCAATTCGCTGTTTTAAATAAAGATCCGGGCCAATCTGTCGATAAATGCTATATGTCTCCGTCATTCTCTTTTAGTATAGCGAAAATACGCTTTCAGCAATTAACCGCCAGATGATTTTTTCATGTTCAGCAAGCGATATTCAACTGCATTCGAATTCAACACAAAGACAATACGAAATTTATTCGCAGCAAAATACGCCCGTCAGCTTGTCATTATAAGCTTCATCATTTGTACCCTGGCTGCATTTTTCTGGCTGGAGTCACGCCTGCCCGCATTAAACAGCAAAGCGATGATGGGCGCGCGCACCCCGATCAGCAGTATTGCCTTCAACGTCCTCCTACCGATAAATGACGATCAGGCTGTCTATGAACGCATTGCTCGCAGCTTCGTCAACTGGTCTTATACCAACTGGAAAGGCATGCTGTTTGGTTTACTGTTTGGCGCGGCCCTGCTGACTCTGTTGCGTTATCTGCCCGAATCAGGCGCATCACAAAACCGCTTTATCAATGCTTTCAAGGGCATGAGCGGCGGTATCCCTCTGAGTGTCTGTGTTAATTGCGCCACTCCCGTTGCCCACAGTCTTTATTCGGCGGGAACCCGTCTGGAACTAGCACTGGCCCTGTTGATCAGTTCCCCAACGTTAAACATCATTGTTCTCACCTTGCTGTTTTCCCTGTTCCCCCTGCATTTTGTTATCGCCAAACTCGCCGGCACACTGTTTCTTGTTCTCGTTATTGTCCCCTTACTGGTGCGTTTTAACACAAGACAGGACAAACAAAAATCGAGCGCAAACGATGCCCTCAAGAATGCAAGCGGTCAACTCAATGGCGCGCCATCCCGATTATTTTCATTCCCCGACGCCACATCGGGGATAAACCCGTTAAACATAACTCCTGCTTTATCCTGGCCCCGCGCGGCTCTGGAGGTGGTCACTCTGCTGGCGGCGAATCTTGTCTGGATATTAAAAATCGCGCTGCCGTTCATGCTCGCCGCCGGTCTGCTGGGCGCAGCGGTCATTGAGATTGTTCCGCTGCAACAGCTGCAGAACCTGCCCGTCAGTTTGACCAGTCTGATCGGCGTTGCCCTGCTCGGAACCTTTCTGCCGGTGCCGATTGCCTTTGATGTTATTTTTTCCGCGGTGCTGCTGGCATCCGGCGTTAACGCCGCCTTTGTCATGGTTTTTCTTTTTACTCTCGGCGCTTTCAGCGTTTATCCCTTTTCCATGCTCTGGAAAAGTTTTTCTGCCCGCCTGCCGCTGGCCCTGTTTTTCTCCACCGCCGCTATCGGCGTCATTCTCGGTATCGCCGTCAGCCGGTATGAAACCTATATTAACCGTGAAATTGTCAACATCTATACCCGCCTGTCTGCGCCATCGGTGGAGATGGCTCCGTCCATGAAAAGCAAATCCCCTGCACTGGAAACTCTCTCACGGCCTGTTCCGCCTCCGGTAAGCTGGCAGCTGTTACAGGATAATGCCGACTACCGCCTGTCCTATCTTGAATTTAAGCCTGCCGCGCCGGTTGCAGGCGCCGCTTTTCAACGGCTCGAAGGCGCCGCCTTTGCCATAAGGCCCGATCACGGGCATTCCGCCGCCCATGTGCTTGAACCCTTTAACTTTGTTCGCGGCATCGCCTCTGCTGATTTTAATAATGATGGTTATTCTGATTTTGTCACCAGTGATCCAGAGGGCGTCCAGCTTTTCCGCAATACCGGCAACGGAAAATTCATCGCGACCCGGACACTGGAAAATTATGATTTACGCGGCGCGGTGGTGGTCGCCTTTGTCGATATCAATAATGACGGACGTCAGGACATTTTTGTCAGCCGTTATGCGCGCAGCAATCTTCTGCTGATTAATAACGGTCAGGCCTTTCGTGATACAAAAATTATCGAACTCGCCGCCGGTGATAACCTGAGCATGGCGGCGGCCTTTGCCGACATTGATCAGGATGGGAAACTGGACATCGTGCTGGGCAACTGGTCACATGGCCAGGAACGCGCCTTCAATCCACGTTATTCACAAAACTTCTATCTTCTGAATCGGGGTGAGACCTTTATAAAAAAATCTCTGCCCGGCGTCACCGGAGAAACTCTGTCGCTTCTGCTCTCCGATATTAATGCAGATAACCGGCCCGATCTGTTTGTCGCTAATGATCGCAAGGAACCTGATCTTTATTATTACGCCGATTCAACCGGCGGATTCCGGCTTATAAAAGAACAGAAGAATCTATTCCCTCTTACTCCGCTTAACACCATGAGCATCGAGTCGGCGGATTTTAATAATGACGGCTATCTCGATTTATTTTCAGTCGACATGAGTTTCCGGGAAAAATCGCAACGCCGGTATTGCGATGACATTCAATCAAACAGGGATCGTGCTCAATGTGAGTCTGTTCAAACACTCAATCATATCATTGCTGATAATGATATCGATGGCTGTGCGCAGTTGACGGATCCTGCCGATAATCAGGCCTGCATGACCGCGATTCTGTTGCGCCTTGCCAGCCGGCAAAAAAATTCAGCCCTGTGCGAAAAAATATCCGCCGATCAATTTCTGCAAAAAGCGCTATGTCAGAAACTGACTCAGCCGATATCAGCCCCGCAGGGTTTTGATGAGCAGGACTATCTGCCGCAAAAGCAGGCGAACCGGATGTTATTCGGCGGCGCCGACGGCGTATTTTCAGATGTAACAAATCAGCTCGGGGTAAGGGAAAGTCTCTGGAGCTGGAATGCCAAAGCCGCGGATCTGGACAACGACGGCTGGCAGGATATTTATGTGGCGAATGGTTATGGACAGGGCAAGTCGCCGTATGAAATCGATGCCAATGTTTTTTATCATAATATTCAGGGCCGGCATTTTGAAATGCAGGAACAGGCGTTCGGTCTGGATGACTATCTGAATACCCCCAGCTATACCTATGTTGATATCGACAATGACGGCGATCTGGATATTATCGCCACCGCCATCAATGGCCCCTTACGACTTTACCGCAATAACCAGTCAGGTCGCCATGCGATTCAGTTTGAACTGCGTGATGCGCGTATGAACCGGTTTGCCATTGGCAGCAAGATCCGGATCTATCTGGCCGATGGCAGCCAGCAGTTGCGTGAATTAAAACTCAGTGGCGGTTTTCTTTCCTTCGATGCGCCGCTGGCGCATTTCGGGCTGGGACAAAACACCTCGATTACCGGTCTCGAAGTAATCTGGCCGGATGGCGAAAAAATGCTGATGGATGAACCGCTGGAGGCGGATCGCCGTTATCGCATCGAACGCAAAGTTAGCGCGAAATAAACGTCCCGGTTTTACCCGGGAGGTTATGCATGATCAGGCCAGACCGCTGCGGCTGAAACCAATCAGCACCATGATCAACAGACTGATGCCGATGGTCAGCAGGGTAAAGCCAAGAATATGCGAGATGATCACGGCGCGTTTCGAGGGTGGCGCGACCAGTCGTTTTTCCAGCTCACCGCTGGCCTTGAGACGTTCGTATTCTTCCGGCCGTTCTTCCTTAAATTCTTCCAGATCCCAGGTGCCGGTAAACATAACGATGTCCAGCGGGAACTTGGCCGGGCGGAAGTGGTTATTAAAGAAATGCACCACGAACAGGGTGGTCACGGCAAGGAAGGCCTCTACGCCGTGCGCAATTGAGGCGATATTGAATACCCAGCCCGGCATAAAACGCAACAAAGTCGGTGAAGCCCAAAGCACGATACCCGAGGTGCCAATGACAAAAGCTCCCCAGTACACCGCCCAGTAATCAAATTTCTCCCAGTAGGTGAAACGATCAAGACGCGGTGGTTTGCCTTTGCCAAAGAACCAGCGGAATTGCGCCTTCATATCTTCCCAGTCTTTTTTACGCGGCAACATGGAATCGGGGCCGAACCATTTGAAATTTTTATCTTTCAACAGACGCGATAACACAAAGACAGCATGGCCCCCAATCGCCAGCAGGAACAGCACACCGGCGGTGCGATGAATAATACCGAAGACCGTCGGTCCGCCTACCGCTTTAACGACGGCAACCGCCCAGTTGGTATCGGCGTACATCACCGCCATGCCGGTAAACACCAGGGTCATCACCGACAGCGCCAGCACCCAGTGATTGACACGCCAATACCAGGCGAAACGCTGGAAGTGAACATCGCTGTGTTTTTTCTCCGGCTTGACCCGGTAGCGCACGGTCATAGAATCTTTGGTGCTGGTGGCGAATACCCGCGACTTGTATTCACGGTAGAACCAGAGCATCGAGTGGCTGTAGAAAAAGATCAACACGCCCACGACGATATAGATCATGAACTTGCCGGTAATATACATGGCCGGATAACGCTCAAAGTCATTGGTATTGCCGTGCGCCTTGTAGCTGACAATACCGGGACCGGCATCCTTGTGACATTCACGACAGGTTTTAAGACGGTTCTTGTCACTGACTTTTGACTCGGGATCATCAATGGTGCGCGTGTCATGACCGCGATGACAATCGATACAGCGCGGTACATTCTCATTGCCATGCCAGGCGAGTTGCCCATGCGTGGTCGCCATATAACTGGCGACTTCCTTGACATGGCAATTGCCACAGTTTTTGGTCACCACGCGATGCGCCGTCAGGCCTTTTTTATCGGTGATTTCGTGGGATGAATGGCAGTCCGAACAGGTTGCGCTATCGCCTTTCCACGGGGTTTTCAACGCCGCGCCGTGAATGGAACGCTTATATTCTTTCAGTGATTTTTCATGACACCCGCCACACATCTGTGGTGAATTTTCACGATAGGTTGTGGCTTTTGGATTGCTTGATTTAAACACATAGTGCGCTGTGTGACAGGCGGCGCAATCCGCATTATTTTCTACCTGGGTATTCGCATGAACAGATTTGGTATAACGCTCGGTATTTAACAGCACCGGCGATTTATTTTTCTTTTGCGCCTTTTTAAGTCCGCGCCAGTCTCGACCATCTGCTTTTTTCTTTGCGCTTTCGAGATGACAGGTAACACAGTCGACGGCTTTTAACTTTTCACCGCGATGAGGTAACTTTTTAATCCCCGTGTGGCATTCAACACAGGTTAGTTTGCCATGCGCGCTCTCATGCAGCGCGTTGACGTTGATATCCAGTGAACGCTTGCGCCCTTCACCATGCTCACCGGTGGGGACGGCAAAACCTTTGACGCCATGACACTCGATGCATTCTTCATCAGTAAAATCCGCAGCAAATGGACTAAGGCAATAAAACAGCAGCAAAAGAAGAGGCAGGATTTTTTTCATGTCTTTGACATTGGTATTCAACAGGAACGCAAACGGAGTCATCCATTTTAGAGGATGGAGAAATCATAAATGAAACACCTGCAGGATAAATTTCCTGCAGGCGTTATTCATTTTTATTTTTTACTGGCCGAAGTTTTAAAGCCGTGATTGTCATCATCTTTCGGTGACCAGGCTTTGGGCGGCTTCTTGCCAATAAACCAGCGATGCATCTCGGAGTTCAGGATTCGATCCAGTTCCTTCTGCACCCGATCCGCTCCTTTCTTATTGCCGTTATGGCGCGCTTTTTCGATCAGCTCTTTTACTTCCGGCACCATCTCCTGATAAAAGCGATGCGCAACCTCAAACATGCCTTCCCAATGTACATAGTCAGGCGCCAGCATGGCTGCGCCGTGACGGGCGCGACGACCTTCATGATGCCAGAGATAGAAGTAGGTCCACTCGATCTTGTCGTTGAACTTGACCGAATCGATCATTTTCTCTTTCTTCAGCGCGGTAATCAGCTGCTTCGCCGGGATTGCAAACTTGTCGTTGAACAGTTCTACGAACGAATCCAACTGCTCATAGAAATTATCAACGATGTTGCGGCCGTGACAGGAGGAACAGACTGACTTCATATCCTTACGACGCTGCAACCAGGGTTTGACCTTCTTGCCCGCCTTTTTCGCCTTTTCGTCGATCTTGAAAGAAACCGGCGCGCGCAGATTCCAGGATATACGTGAACCGATATCATGGTTAACCGGCAGATCCTTGGTCGCCGACATGTGACAGGTAGCGCAGGTCGGCGCCGCCGTGTAGTCCTCGCCCGGGATCCACTTGCTGGAGTCCATGTTCATCTCATCGATATGAGCGCGGAAGGCCACGCCGTGCACGGATTCTTCATAAATTTCTTTCTGCGGATGATCCGGCCCCAGATGGCAGCGGCCGCAATTGTCGGGATGACGCGCCTGTTCCACATCGAAATTATGGCGCAGGTGACAGGCCGAACAGGCGCCTTTGGAGCCGTCCGGGTTGATGCGACCAATGCCGGTATTCGGCCAGGAGGCCGCATTAAGAGAACCGTCGGACTCAACCCGCACAATCGAGCCATGACACCCCATACAACCGGATGTCACCACCGGGGACGTGCCGTTCAACAGGGGGGCGCCTTCAACCACTTCGGCCAGTACATTATCCAGTGAACCAAGAATATTCCCCGCCGAGGCGTGGTGGCTTTTGTCAAACTCCTCCACCTCGCGCTCATGACACTGACTGCAATCCTTCGGTGAAACAATGACTGAAATAGTGAAGTCTTTATGTTTAATCGCGTCTTTGTCTGACGGCTTGGCCTTGTGACACTCATAGCAACCGACATTGGCGCGATAATGTTTGGATTCGCCCCACATCTCATAGATGCCCGGGGTTTTTTCACGGTGGCAGGAAACGCATTCCGCGCTTTCCTTGCTCATGTATTTAAAACCTTCGAGTATTTCCACAGGCTTGTCTTTATTTTTGGCGGCAGCCGGCGTTATCAGCGCAAACTGCAAACAAATGATACTTATAAACAACGCCATCAAGACTGCACCGGATTTGTGCATAGTGCTGGATGATTGGCATTCAGCAATGGTTTTCATGTCATATTTCCCCTGGTACGACCCTGCGTACATAGCAACATTATAAATATTTAAATCGTCTGGAATATTAGCAATAAGCCTGCCAGCACAAACCCGACTAAATTACTAATATAACTAAGTATTTAGTATTTAATGAATTTTTAATGTTTTATAAAAGAAACGCCGCTTTGCAAGCCGCATCAAGCCTTCTTTGACGCCTCATGATTGTGCAAACAGGTGCTGGAAACGATTAAACTGGTGCATGATATCAAAAAAAGCCGAAGCAGCAACGCGACTCCGGCTTTTAAATGTCACCCGCCTGACCAACAGCGGCCTTCGAATGAAAAATAATTTATGGCTTATGATTTCAGTGGCAATTCAGGCTATCCACCCGTGCGCCCAGATTTTCAAGCGCAATATCCGCCTGTCGAAAACCGTTTGACTGGGAACGGGACCACCAGCGTATAGCCTCACAATAGCTCTGTTTACCCGCCACCCCATTGGCGTACATGGCGCCCAGATTATACTGCGCCAGCGCATCGCCGTGAGCCGCCGCCAGTAACCACCAGCGTTTGGCTTCCCTGAAATTTTGTTCAACGCCCTTCGCTCCAGTCGCATAGATAATCCCCAGATTATACTGTGAATCAGAATTTCCTTTCATACCGGCCAAACGCCACCATCTGACGGCCTCCGGAACATTTTTTTTCACGCCCAGCCCTCGCGCATAGGCCAGCCCCAAATTGTGCTGCGCATTCGCGTCACCCTGTTGTGCTGCGCGCAAATACCAGTGAAGCGCTTTGTATTTATCATTACTAGCGGAATCATACAGTACGCCCAGAAAAAATTGCGCCTTACGGTCTCCATTTTGAGCCAGCGGCAACCAGATCCTTTCTGCGCGATAAAAATCCTTATCCCTGTAGGCCTTCACGCCCAGCAAAAACTCACTCTCAGTAAAGATGGCCTTTTGCCCCAGGCTCAACAGACTTGAGTCCAGATGCGCGTCGGTTTTATTCCGCGATGCATTCAACAATCGCGCATGCGCTGAAAAGCTTGTCAGCAGGAGCAGGCTGGTCATTATCAAAACAATAACCTGGCATGACGCATATACCGGGGTAACGCGGTTAACGGGGGCTGGGTTCAGCAATTCGTTACGCATAACATATCTCCAAAGCGGCCTGACTATGCAGGTTGTATATATGTCTTAACGTCTCGTGTGCGAACGACTTTAGGTTTTTTCAGCTGCTCCTGACTTGATATTTAGTGGGTTTCTGTTCTCAGCTAGCCCCGAATAGCGCGATCCATGCGCGCCAGCATCTCATCCCAGCCCTGCCCGCTATTTTCCCCTTTGCTCATCATTTCCATAAGTCCATAGGCAAATTGCCGGTTTTCAGGGGTCAAATCCGCCAGTTTTTTCAACATATACATGTGCCCGCTTTTCTCTATATCCAGCGTCTTGCACAGGGCATATAGTAATAAGGCCTGCCCGGAGCGGGGTTCAGATTCAATCAGCGTGACAACCTGTTCCAGTACATTTTCAATCATGGTTTTTGTTCCTGTATAAACAGCGGACAATAAAAAAGGCCGGTTGAATCACCGGCCCTTTCTATTTTCTGGAAATAATAACGGGCATCAAGTCCCGACAAGTTTTACTTGTAGAATGAAATCATTTTTTCCAGACTCAGCGGTTTGATCTTGTCGGCATTGCCGGCTGAACCAAAGGCTTCATAACGCGCTTTACAGATTTCCTTCATGGCTTTGGTGGATTCCTTGAGGAATTTACGCGGATCGAAGTTGGAGGTATTTTCCGCCAGGTGTTTGCGAATCGCTCCAGTGGACGCCATGCGCAGATCGGTGTCGATGTTGACCTTGCGCACGCCGTTCTTGATGCCTTCGACGATTTCTTCCACCGGCACGCCATAGGTCTGGCCCATGTCGCCACCGTAGGAGTTGATGATCTTCAGCCAGTCCTGCGGCACCGAGGAGGAGCCGTGCATAACCAGGTGCACGTTCGGGATGCGGGCATGGATTTCCTTGATCCGATCGATACGCAGGATTTCACCAGTGGGTTCTTTGGTGAATTTGTATGCGCCATGCGAAGTGCCAATAGCGATGGCCAATGCATCCACACCGGTCTTCTCAACAAAGTCAGCCGCTTCTTCCACGCCGGTCAGCAGCTGATCCATATCCAGCTTGCCTTCGGCGCCGTGACCGTCTTCTTCGCCCATTTCGCCGGTTTCCAGTGAACCGAGGCAACCCAGCTCGCCTTCAACCGAGACGCCGCCGGCATGCGCCATTTTCACGACTTCTTTTGTGACCTCGACATTATATTCAAATGAAGACGGGGTCTTCATATCCGCCATCAGCGAACCGTCCATCATTACCGAGCTAAAACCAGACTGAATAGAACGCAGACAAACAGCCGGTTCGGAACCGTGATCCTGATGCATCACAACCGGAATGTGCGGATACATTTCAATCGCGGCGCTAATCAGGTGACGCAGGAAGGGTTCGCCCGCATAGGAACGCGCACCGGCGGAACCCTGCATGATAACCGGGCTGTTGGTTTCATCCGCCGCCTGCATGATGGCGTGCACCTGCTCCATGTTGTTAACGTTGAAAGCTGGCATGCCGTAGTTGTTTTCTGCCGCATGATCCAGTAATTGACGCATTGAGATAAGGGCCATGTGTGACCTCCTTTATAAAGTTAGTATTAAATCAAGTTGTGCTTATTTCCGCTCCGTTGGCAAAATAACGGAGCGGGTATTCATTTACTAAAATTCTGTTTTATTCTTCCCGACTATTCTGCTTCAGAAGCCGGTTCCACCATTTCACCTACACGCACAATTTTCATTGCATTGGTGCCGCCCATGACGCCCATCAGATCGCCTTTGGTGATAATCACCAGATCGCCGTCGCGCACGGCGCCGCGACGCAGCAATTCATCCACGGCTTCTTTATTGATTTCCGCGTGATCCTTGCTGGTCACCTCAAAACTCACCGGGCAGACGCCACGGTACAGGGTCACCTTACGGCGCGTTTCCACGTGGCTGGTCAAAGCATAAATCGGAATTCCGGAACTGATGCGCGACATCCACAGGGTGGTCGAACCCGACTCCGTCAACGCCGCAATCGCCTTCACGCCCAGATGGTTGGCGGTATACATCGAGGCCATGGCAATGGCTTCATCCATGCGCTGGAAAGTCGTATCGATACGATGATCCGAATGGGTGGCGATGCGCTGTTTTTCCGCTTCACGACAAACCCGATCCATAGCCACAATCGCCTTGTCCGGATATTTACCGGTTGCCGTTTCGGCTGACAGCATGACCGCATCAGTGCCATCGAGCACCGCATTGGCCACGTCGAAGACTTCCGCGCGGGTCGGAATATGACTGTGAATCATGGACTCCATCATCTGGGTGGCGGTAATCACCACCTTGTTCATGGTGCGCCCCAGACTAATCAGGTGTTTCTGCACCGGCGGCAGCGCGGCATCACCGATTTCCACGCCCAGATCACCGCGCGCGATCATGATGACATCGCTGGCCTCAATAATTTCCTCGACGTTTTCCAGCGCATCGGCGCGCTCGATCTTGGCGACAATGCCGGCGTGGCCACCGGCCGCCTGCATCAACTCGCGCGCCTTGTGGATGTCCGCCGCCTCACGCGGGAAGGAGACAGCCAGATAGTCGGCCTGCATTTTCGCCGCCAGTTTAATGTCTTCTTTGTCTTTCTCGGTCAAGGCCGCAGCGGAGAGTCCGCCGCCCTGCCGATTGAGTCCTTTGCGATTGGACAGCTCACCACCCGCAACGACCTTGCAGTGCACAGCCGTGCCATCAACATTATCAACCCAGAGCACGATCCCGCCATCGTCCAGTAACAGGGTATCGCCACGTTTTACATCATCGGGCAACGCCTTGTAGGAAATACCAACGCGTTCAACCGTACCGGCTTTCGGATCCATCGCTGTATCCAGGGTAAATTCCGCGCCGTTCACCAGTTCAACTTTGCCATCCTTGAAACATTCAATGCGAATTTTTGGCCCCTGCAAATCACACAACACCCCAACCTGACGACCATGCGCACGCGCGCGGTTGCGCAACTGTTCAGCCCGTGCGATGTGCTCTTCCGGCGTACCGTGAGAGAAATTCACCCGCACCACATCCACGCCGACTTCGATAATTTTATCGAGCATTCTGGCGTCGCTGGTTGCCGGACCTAAGGTGGCGATAATTTTGGTTCTACGCATATATGTACTGTGGCGAATAGAAGGGGAGCTATAGCGACCCGCTTTTCCTCGTCCCTTGTCCCTCGTTACTGTATTTTATTTAG
>WFVC01000206.1 GCA_015491815.1 Gammaproteobacteria bacterium
GTTCACCCTTCGACAGGCTCAGGGCGAACGGAATTAATCAGAGGTTCCTTTACATTATTGCTGTTTAATAATTCTATAAACTCTTTGAAGTCCTTGTTGATCATGATATTTCCAGTTATTAAATTCGGTTCGGATTGATTCAAGGGCAGCTAACCGGGCTTCAGGGGATTGCTGACTCCACCAGGCATAATCGTCCGATTGTTCTTCTATCTTCACCTTCCGGATCTGTTTTCTGCTGATTCTGGACAAAATCATTTTCCTTTGCTGTACGTTATTTGTTTATTTTAGCACAATGGCGCACTTCAGTTATAATCCCCGAAACAAACAGGATGCGAGACCCATGCTTGACTGGAACACGATTGATACGGTTTTACTGGATATGGACGGCACTCTGCTGGATCTTAATTTCGACAATTATTTCTGGCAGGAGCATGTGCCGATCCGCTATGCCGAGAAATATTCGCTTGAGGTGCATGAGGCGAAGGAAACCCTGACGCCGCGTTTTCGTGAGGCGGAAGGCACGATGGAGTGGTACTGCGTCGATTACTGGTCGCGAATTCTGGGGCTGGACATCGCCCGCCTCAAGGCCGAGGTGGATCACCTGATTGCCGTTCATCCCCATGTTATCGATTTTCTCGATAGTCTTAAGCAACACAACATACGCCGAGTGCTGGTCACCAATGCTCATCAGAAAAGTTTAATGCTGAAACTCGATCGCACCGGCATCCAGCAACACCTTGATCAGATTATTTGCGCCCATGATTTTGGTATGCCCAAGGAAGATACTCATTTCTGGAACAGGCTGGCGCAGGAGATTGATTTTGATAAACATCGCTCGCTACTGGTGGATGACAGCCTGCCGGTGCTGCGTTCGGCGCAAGCCTATGGAATCAGACACCTGCTCGCAGTGCGCAAACCGGATAGCCAGAACGTGGAAAAAGATGTGCAGGAGTTTCGGGCGATTGATGATTTTAGCGATATCATGCCCGAATGATGCAGGCTTTCTAATGGCCTGCCGGTACAACTAAACAATACGACACACCTGTCCACCCTGCCGGGCATTTCACCCGAGAGGTAGAAGCCATCCCTACAATGCAAAGCGTTTGTCCCAGCGTTTAAAGCGCTTACGGCAATAGGCGTCCAGCTCTTCGTAACTGCGGAAATAATATTCAAAGCTGTTTTCCGCCGGCTCATCAAATTCGCAGTAATCATTGCTGTAATCGCGGCATAACTGCGGCCGGGTTTCATAAATGCCACAGCGCCCGTCATCCTGTAAAAATCGGCATACGCTCATCAACAGTAAAAACCAGCCGTCCTCATCCTTGTAAACCTGCACCTGCTTATGCGCCAGTTGCCAGAGCAGGTGGTCGAAATCTGCAATCGAACGCGGAGTGTCAATCGACTGGGTAATATAACTGCAGCATTTGTCGCCGGGACAACGGCTGCATTTGTCCCAGGCCATCGATTTCACAGGCTTTATTGATTTTACAGGTGACATTTGCGGCACTCGGGATAATAATCGGGCTTACGAAGTATATCAGCCCTTCTCACTCAGGACAGCGAAAATATGCCAGCCACCCGACTCAGCTTTTCAAAAAAATCAACGCTTAAGGGCAACCCGGAATTCGGTCAGGCCATCGTGCGTATGTTGATCTGGATTACCGTCACGGTTCTGATTTTTATCGGCGCCTATAATGATTTATATCCGAAAAATTATCTGGGCTATTCACTGTTCACCAGTTTTTTTCTCGCGGTCAGTCTTCTTATTATTTATTCCATCATCAAAACGCCACGCTCGCGCTATCGCGTGTACGCCACCATTCCTTTTGATGTCGCCTCGATTAGCGCGGTGATGTTGCTGACCGAGGGCGGGCCGTTCAGTCCCTGGTTCCTGTTCTATCCCTGGCTGTATATCGGCTACGGCGTTCGCTATGGCCGGATTGAACTTTTCTCGACTGCGATTCTCAGTTTTTTCGCGTTCATTTTTATCGTCTTCTATACCGATCACTGGGACGGTCACACGATTGACACCATCGCCTATTCCATTTTCATGCTCACCCTGCCTTTTTATCTCAGCACCATGATTGGGCGGATCAAAAAAGCTCGAAAGGAAGCGGATCTCGCCAATCAGGCCAAGAGTGAATTTCTCGCCACCATGAGTCACGAAATTCGCACGCCCATGACCGGCATTCTGGGCATGACGGAACTGCTCGAAGGCACGAAGCTTGATGAAACCCAGAAAGACTATGTGGAAGGCCTGAAGGAATCCTCGGTCACCCTGCATTCACTCATCAATGACGTGCTGGATCTGTCCAAGATTGAAGCCGGAAAATATCAGCTTGACCATTCCGCCTTTAACCTTGAGCGCGTCGTCAAAGGCGTGATCAATATTTTTCTTCCGCAGGCGGATAAAAAAGGCATTCGCCTCGACTTCCAGTTGCAGGCCGGCCTGCCGGAAATGGTGATTGGCGATCATAATCGTCTGCGTCAGATCCTCCTGAACCTGATCAGCAACGCGATCAAATATACCGATGAAGGCCATGTCAAACTCCTCGTCCGCAAAGTCAATGATGACGACAAGATCGACATTCTGCACTTCGAAATCGAAGATACCGGTATCGGCATTGAAGAGCACCAGTTGCAACATATTTTTGAACCTTTCTACCAGTGCGAAACCGATCCCACCAAACAACGCCACGGCACCGGACTGGGCACCACGATTTCCTCCAAGCTGGTCAACGCCATGTACGGCAACATCGGCGCTACCAGCATACGCGGCAAGGGCAGCACCTTCTGGTTTGAACTGCCCCTTCCCGCCGCTGACAATCCTGCGCATGCGCAGATCTCATCCAGTAGCGCCGAAGCGACAGAAAACGGATTAAAGTTACACGTGCTGCTTGCCGAAGATACTCCTATCGTTGCCAAGGTGATCAGCACCTTTCTTAAACAGGAAGGTTACCGGGTCAGTCATGCTGAAGATGGGAAACAAGCCCTGCAGATACTGAAAGAAAACAGCGACATCGATCTGGTGCTGATGGACATGCGCATGCCGGAAATGACGGGACTGGAAGTCACCCAGCACTGGCGCCGGATTGAGGAGGAGGGAAAACATATTCCCATTATTGCCCTGACAGCGAATTCGACCACGATTGAGCGTGAACAATGCTTTGAAGCCGGCATGGATCATTTCATTACCAAGCCGGTGAGTCAGGCGCGTTTACTTGAGGTCATTCACGAATTTTACTGAGCCGGTGATGCACCGGCGCGAGGCCGGAACATGCACTGCGTAGCGGATAACGATGCCGACAGGCTCAGACGACAACTCAACTACTTCGTTGACAATGCCCGTGACAACGAACGCAAGCAACGCCGCTTTCAGGAACAGGAATTACAGTTCATAAAAACCACCGGGCTCGAAGCACTACTGGAAACTTTTTTTGTCGATTTTCGCCAGCGCTTCAACCACGACACGGTCAGCCTGTTGCTGCTGGACCCGGACTATGAAGTACGCCGCATACTTGAAAATCTCGGCATCGAATTGCAACGTTATCCCGAACTGCATTTCAGTGATGATCCCGATACCCTTAAAACATTGTTCGGCCATCGCCTGCGTCCTCTGCTCGGCAAGGCCCTGCCCCGCGCACAGCTCTTCGGCGGCAGCGCCCGGCCACCGGCAAGCATGGCCGCCTTTCCACTCATCCGCAACGCGCGATTAATTGGCAGCTTTAACATCGGCAGCCTTAAAGCACGCCGCTACACAAAAAACAGCGCCACTGATTTTCTAAAACGTCTGGTCGAGATCTTTGCCGTCTGTTTTGAAAATGCGATCAATAACGAAAAAGTTAAACTGCTCGGCCTGCTTGATCCTCTAACCGGCGTCCATAACCGACGCTATTTCGATCAACGTCTGGCTGAAGAAGTCAGCCAGAGTCTGCGCCAGCAAAAACCTCTGAGCTGCCTGTTTCTGGATATTGATCATTTCAAAAAATTTAATGACAACTACGGCCATCAAATCGGCGATCGGGTATTACAGACTGTCGCCAGTATAATTAAATCCCAGATGCGCCTGAGTGATGTGCTCGGCCGCTTTGGCGGCGAAGAATTTTCCATCCTGCTCACCAATACAGCGCAAAAAGAGGCGCTGGAAATTGCTGAACGCATTCGACAAAGCATCGAGGCGCACCAACTGGAACTCGATGCGCAGTCCCCTCTGCACATCACCCTTTCAGCAGGCTGTTCAACCCTGGAGGCACCGCAGGCTTCGCAGGAACAAACGGATCTGGGTGACCAGCTTGTTGCCACCGCGGATGCGGCACTGTATGCCTCGAAAGAGGCAGGCCGAAACCGGGTGAGCTTCCGACCCATGACCGAGCAAAGCAAATCGGATTGACTTATTTTCCTCACCGGAATCAAAACAGGATGAGGGGATAGATAAAGCCCGGAATCATATTTCATCCGGATATTGCACTCGAAGTCAAAGCCTCATATCAATGGCGCCAGAATCAGGCGCCAAGCTGGGCGATGATTTCCTGAATGAGCCGGAGTCTGCCTATCCTTATGTGTTATAAACGCTGTTCTTTATGATGCCATATTCTCAGTATGTGCAGTTCACTTGAGTGTACTAGATATCGAGCAATATAATTTCCAATGATTAAATCACGAATCATTTCTGGATCGGGTGCTTCTTCGACTTCGACACCCATAAGCGGAAAGCTTTTTAATTGCTTAATTCCCCTTATTAGTTCCCTTGCTATCCGCTCTGCTGCTTGAGGATTCTTACTTTCTATAAATTCTCGTAAGCGTATTAAATCGTTTATTGCTTCGGGTGTGTATGTTAGCTTCATATTTTGGGTGGCTTCAACTCGTTATTGCTACCCCAGCTTTCAAGCCATTCATATACTTCTTCTTCATCAATGGTGCGGCCTGATTTTACTGAATCTATGGCTTCAAGCGTTTCGATCCACCTCTGCTCGGCTATTCCCTTACGTTCCAAGTATTCTTTAATTGCTTGATTT